>JAFAYP010000485.1 GCA_019240305.1 Solirubrobacterales bacterium | reverse complement strand
CAATGCGGTCGTCGGCGGCGTCCCGGCGCGGCTGATCCGCATGCGCCGGGCGCCGAAGACCTTCCGCTGGGGCTAGATGGTCGCTCGACCGAGCGGTCCTCCCGGCCTCCGCGCCGGAGCGCCGGTTCAGGTCCGGCAGACGGCGAGGAAGTCGAGCGCCCGGTCGAGCCCACTCGAGCGCAGTGCGAAGTCGCGGCTCGATATGGCCGGCGTGAAGCGGTCGTAGAACGCCTTCGTGATCCCCAGGCGCCGGTGCACGTGGTCCCAGCCGAGCCCCAGGGCGAGCTCGTGGGCCCGGAGCTTGCGGGCGTGGAACAGGCCGAGCATCTCCACACGGCCGAACACGCCGCGACACAGCGCAGAGAACTCCTCGGCTCGGTACTCGCGCAGATGCCACGGGTTGTCGGATTTCGCGGCCCCCGGGGGCGCGATCGTCAGCAGGTTGGGCGTCGAGACGTAGGCGACACCTCGCGGGGCCAGCAGCGAGCTGAAGTGGGCCAGCACGGCCGCCGGATCGGCCACATGCTCGATCGTCTGGAGGAACACCACGGCGTCGAAGGCACCCGGCTCGCCGTAGCTCTCCACCGCGCCCCACTCGAACGACAGCCCCGGGCGCGTGTAGCGCAGGCGGGCGTGATCGTGAGCCTCGGGATTGCCGTCCACGCCGACCACCGAGCGCGCCGTGTCCGCGAGCACGGCCGACCCGTAGCCCTCGCCGCAGGCCATGTCGAGCACCGCGGCGCCCCTCACCCGGGCCGCGATCCATTCGTAGACGGCGAGGTGCCGGCGGTACCAGTAGTTCTCGGCCGGGACGTCCGGGAGGGTGCGCTCACCGGTCAGCTTTAGGGGCGGGACACCGGGGGGCTGGTTCTGCTGGGCGTAGGAGTTCACCGGCGCGTCGACAGGGTAATGTGCGCCCCGCGATGGCGGTGCTTCGGACGGCGGACGAGATCCGTGATGTGAACACCCGCTATCACGACGTGGCCGCGGCAGGCTACGACTCCAAGTGGGGCATCGACTTCGGTCCGGTGGGTCAGGCGCAGGTGATCGGCAAGCTGCGCAAGGCCCTCGGTTCCTCCTGCTCCGCCCTCGAGCACGGATTCGACCGCTCGCTCGAGGTCGGCGCCGGCACCGGCTACTTCAGTCTGAACCTGCTGCGGGCCGGGGTCGTGCAAGAGGCCACGTGCACGGACATCTCGCCCGGCATGGTGCGCACCCTGCAGGCCAACGCCGAGCGCCTCGGCGTGAAGGTCGAGACCGGGCGCGCCGATGCCGAATCGCTGCCGTTCGCCGACGGAAGCTTCGATCTCGTCCTCGGCCACGCCGTTCTGCATCACCTGCCGGACCTTGGGCAGGCTTTCAACGAGTTCCACCGCGTGCTCGTGCCCGGCGGCTGGGTGGTGTTCGCCGGCGAGCCCTCGCGCTTCGGCGACCGGCTGGCCGCCTTCCCCAAGCGCGGCGCAAACGCCATGGCTCCGCTCTGGCGCCGCGCGCTCCGGGCCGCACCACTCCCGCCCCCCGCCCCGAGCGCCAACGGCTCGACCAACGGGGACGACCACCGGCTCGAGGAGGTGGTCGACATCCATGCCTTCGTACCGGGGGAACTCGAACGGTTCGCCCGCGCCGCCGGGTTCACCGACATTCGCGTCCGCGGCGAGGAGCTACTGGCCAACTGGTTTGGCTGGTTCAACCGCGCGCTCGAGGCCAGCGCCAACCCGGACGACGTGCCGATGCTGTGGCGCCAGTACGCGTTCCACGGCTACCTGCTGCTCCAGCGGGTGGACCGCCGGCTGCTCGAGCCGCGGCTGCCACCGGCGATCTTCTACAACCTCCTGCTCGCGGCCCGCCGGTCCTGAGCGTGCCCCGGGCGTAGACTCGCTCAGCGCAATGCCCGAAGGCGATTTTCCGCTGTTCCCGCTGGGCATCGTGGCCCTGCCCGGAGAGCTGATCCCGCTGCACATCTTCGAGGAGCGCTACAAGACGATGATCAACGGGTGTCTCGAGCGCGAGACCGAGTTCGGGATCGTCTGGTTGTCCGACGACGGGCTGCGCGAGGTCGGCTGCGCCTGCGCGATCGACCGGGTGCTCGAGCGCACGGAGGACGGGCGGATCAATCTGGTGGCCCGCGGAACCCGACCGTTCCGCGTGCTCGAGCGCCAGGGCCACCTCCCCTACCCCGCCGGCTTGATCGAGTTCGTCCACGATCGCGAGGACGCGCCCGACCCCAAGCTACTCAGCGCCGCTCACGAGGCCTACGCGGAGCTGGTCAGACGGGCGACCGACCGCGACCCGGCTCCCGAGGAGCTCGAGGGGATGAGCGCCTACGCGATGGCCGCCACCGTCGACTTCGGCCTGGACGCCAAGCAGGGCCTGCTCGACATGCGCTCGGAGAATGCGCGGCTGCGACTGGTCACCCGACTGTTCCGGGCGGCGATCAAGCGCCTGGAGCTGGTCGACCGCGTCCAGGAGCGCGCCCAGTCCAACGGAAAAGTCCGCTTCGGAGCCGCCTAGCTCCGGCTGATGGGCGAGCCTGGATGTCTCTCTGAGTTCGCCATGTGTTGAGCGAACTCAGAGAGACATCAGGCGTAGACCCTACGCGTTGTAGATGATCATCGCGGTCCCGAACAGCAGGCAGTAGATCGCGAACGGGATCAGGGTGCGGGTCTTGAAGTAGCGGGTCAGGAAGTGGACGGTGAACACCGCCACGATCGCCGCGGCGATCGCCGCGATGACCGCCGCGCCCCGCACGCCGTTGCCGTTGGGACCGGTGAGGTCGGGGATCTTGTAGAGGCCGGCCACCAGGATGATCGGGGTGGCGAGCAGGAAGCTGTATTTGGCGGCGCTGGCGTTGTCGAGGCCGCGAGCCAGACCGGCCGACATCACCACCCCGTCACGGCTGATCCCGGCGATCAGAGCGGTCGACTCGGCGGCCCCGATGATGCCGGCCTCCTTGTAGGAGAGCGCTTCCATGGGGCGTCCGCCGTCGCGCGTGGTGCTTTCGCGGGCCGCCAGCGCACGCACCTCGGCGCGGCGCCGCACCCGTTCGCCCGCGAGCAGGATGAAGCCGTTGACGACCAGGAAGATCGACGCGATCTCGGGCTTGGCCGTGAGCGTTCGCAGCTTGTGCTCCAGGACCAGCCCGATGATCCCGACCGGGATGCTGGCCACGATGATCAGCCAGGCCAGCCGCTCGGTGGTGGTCTCGATACGGCGCTTGGAGAGCGTCGCGAAGAACGCCTTCACGAGCTCGACCCAGTCCTTCCAGAAATAGATCAGCAGACCGATCGCGCTGCCCACGTGCAGCATCACGATGAAAGCCAGCCAGGGCGACTCCGGCTGGGACTGCCACTTGACGATGTTCTGCCAGCCGAACAGGTTCGGGAAGATGACCGTGTGGCCCAGGCTGGAGATCGGGAACAGCTCCGAAACGCCCTGGAGCGCGCCGAGGACGATGGCCTGGAAGGTCGTGATGAGACTGGACGCGAAGGTGATCACAAGCGGGGCAGGGTAGCGGGGCGAATCAGCCTAAGAGGTTCCTCAAGCGCTGATCCCGCATGGATTGGCCGCTGCCTGCACTACGAATAACTCCAATTGCGCCAATTCCTTTCGCTGGGCGGCGGCGGTGTCGGGGAACGTGAACGTGCCGTTCGGAACCCTCACCGTGTAGGAGTACACGCTCCGGGCGCTCGGAGGGAAGCTGTGCTTGCTGCTGGCGTCCGTGTTCAGACTGCTCGCTAGGTCCCGTGCCTGTAGGAGCAGCGGATCCGGCAGCGACTTCGGCTTTCCGCCGTCGCAGGCGATCGTGCCGCTGTCGTTGACCAGCAGCGACAGCCGCTCGCCCGGCCCGGTCCGGATGACCTGGAAGAGATCGGGGGACTGGACGTCGAAGCCGCACCCGGCGAGCAGGGCAACCGCGGCGAGCATCGCCGCCGCGCTCCTCATGCGGCGTCGACCACGACCGCCGCCCCGCCCCGGCGCGGATCTCCTCCGCCCGAGAAGCGGCCGCGGGAATCGCGCGCCGCAGCCTGCGCCCCACCGAAGAACAGATTCAGCTCTCGGAATCGCCCGATCGCGCGCCCCACTTGCTCGAGCTCTGTGGTCTCGATCCCGGGCTCGGCGTACACGATGCCGTCCTCGAAATGCACCCGGGGAGCCCGCACGGCGTCGCCTGCCGGCATCCCGTCGTCGATGACGCGGATGACGGTCTGCAGGACCGCCGAGCGAATCCGGTTGGAGCCGGCGCTGCCCAGCACGAGCTCCGGGGTGCCATCGCGGAGCACCGCGGTGGGAGACATCATGCTCGGCATCCTCCGCCCCGGCGGATGGCG
>JAFAYP010000347.1 GCA_019240305.1 Solirubrobacterales bacterium | reverse complement strand
TACCCCGCCGGACGCGCCGCGGCGCTCCGGCCGATCGAGGCACTGCGCTTTGAGTGATCCACAACCCAAAGGAATCGACATGAACGCCATCTCCTACGACCGACCCGAGGAGGAGTGGGACACCTACGAGGACGAGCCGGACACGACACTCCCGGGGCGGCCGCGACGGAGGCTGCTGACCTGGTGGAGCGCCGGGCTGTTCGCGCTGCTTTTGGGCGTCATCGGCTTCTACGTCGGCGTGCGGATCGAGAAGAACCAGCTGGCGAACTCAAGCTCGAACAGCGGCCTTTCGGCGTTCACCGGAGCGACCGGCGGTGCGACGGCCCGCACGGGCGGTGGTGCGTTCGGGGCGACCGGGGCCACCGGTCGCACGGGTGCCGCCGCGGCGGGGGCGGGCGGGTCCACTCGCGGCGCCGGGGGCGGCGGCGCGGGCTTCCGCGCCCTGTTCGGCGGCGCGGGCGGCGCGGGTGGCGCGGGTGGCAGCGCCACGTTCGGCACGATCAGCAGCATCAGCGGAAATTCCCTGTACGTCACCGAGACCAGCGGCAACACCGTGAAGGTCACGCTGTCAAGCGCGACCAAAGTCACCAAGAACGTCTCCGTGGGCAAGAAAGCCGTGCGGCCCGGCGACCTCGTGGTTGTCTCGGGGGCCAAGGGCTCCGACGGTTCGGTCAGCGCGACCACCGTGAGCGACACCGGCGCGAGCCCCGCGGCTGCGGCCGGCGGCGGCTCGGGCAGCTCGAGCTCCGGCAGCAGCGGATCCTCCGCCGTCGGCTCCCTGTTCGGCGGCGGATGAGCAGTAGCGATTTCAGGAAAGGAACAGAAGGTTGAAACTCATCGGTAAAGCACCTCGGGGGGCGTTCCTCGCGCTCGCCGTGCTCGCTCTGGGCGTCCTGGTCGGGGCCTGCGGCAGCGCGAGCAGCACCAGTACGAGCAGCACGAGCGCGAGCAGCGGCACGAGCACGGCGTCGGCCGCCGCCGGCGGCAGCGGCAGTGGCGGTGGCCCGAACAGCGCCCGCCGCGCCGCCCTGACCGCGTGTCTGAAGCAGCACGGCGTGACCCTCCCCTCGCGTCCGCCGGGCGCGGGTGGTGGACCGTCCGGTGGCGGCAGCGGGACCGGCACGACCGGCACCGGGACGACCCCGCGGCGCGGGTTCTTCTTCGGCGGGGGCGCGCGCGCCAATCCGAAGTTCCGCGCTGCCCTGCAGGCCTGCGGCGCGAAGTTCGGCTTCCGTGGTGGCGGCGGCTTCCGCGGGCGGCTCTCGCACACCGTGATCACCAAGTACGTGACGTGCGTGCGCCGGCACGGCTACAACCTGCCCAACCCGAACTTCTCGGGCAAGGGGCCGATCTTCCCGGCCAACATCCAGACCAACCCGAAGTTCCAGGCCGCCAGCCGCGCCTGCCAGAACCTCCTGGTGCCGACGAGGCCTCCGGGTGGCTCGTCGGGCGGGACGAGCACGACATCGGGAGCATGAGCATGGGGATTAGCGAGCCATCCGCTCCGGCCAGCGCTGTGCCGGCACCTGTGTTCGCCGGCACGGTCGTCGGCCAGGTCCTACCGATGTACTTCGTCGGGGACGAGTCGCACTCCATGTCGGGTGATCCGATCGCCGCGGTCAACCAGGGACTGATTGACCTCCGCGACGAGGTGGCCAAGCATCCGCTGATCGGCAAGAAGGTGCGCTTCGGAATCATCACGTTCGCCGACACGGCCGAGACTCGCCTGCAGCTCTCGGAGCTGAGCGAGGAGCTCGTGCTGCCGACGCTGGCTCCGCGCGGTCGCGGGACCAGCTACGCGAGCGCGCTCGAGGCGCTGCGCCAGACGATCCCGGCCGACGTCGCGCTGCTCAAGGGCAGCGGCTACCAGGTCCATCGGCCCTCGGTGTTCTTCCTGAGCGACGGCCAGCCCACCGACAAGTCCGACAAATGGCGCGCGCGCCTGGACGAGCTCAAGGATCCCGGGTTCCGCGAGCGGCCCAACGTGCTCGCCTTCGGGGTGGGCGAGGCCGATCCGGACGTGATCCGCGAGCTCGCCAGCTCGCCCCGCTACGGGTTCATGATGACCTCGGGGGCGTCGACGGCGGGCGCGATCGCGGAGTTCGCCTCCTCGATGCTGAACTCGATGGTCGCCTCGGCCGAGCGGCTGGACCGCGGCGAGCAGACGATCGAGTTCGAGAAGCCCGAAGGGTTCGTCCAGCTCGACGCGCCGCTGCTGTAAGGCGCTCTTCGTCGTGCGCCCCGGGGAGTCGGCCGCCGCCTCGCCGGTCCGCCGGCGCCTCCGCCTTGCCCGGGGCCCGATGACGATCGGCGAACCGGCGCCGTCGATCGAGCCTCGGCTGGCCACGGGCGAGCCCTACCGCCCCGACACGATCGCCGACGGCGGCAGCGCGTTCGGGTTGATCGTCCGGGCGGCTTCCGTTCGCGGCCTGCACAAGCGGTTCGTCGGCGGTCCGCGTCAGGACGATCTGTGCCTGGCCACGCACCCGGCGTCGTCGACGCTGATCGCCGCCGTGGCCGACGGCGTGTCGGCCGCGCCGCGTTCGGATGTGGGGGCGGCCCTGGCCGTCCGGTATGCCGCCGCGGCTGTCGCGCGCCAGCTCGACGGCGAGGACCCGGTCGACTGGCCCGACGTGTTCGAGCAGGCGGCCTGGGCGCTCGTCACGGAGGCTCGCCGGGTCGGCGATGACCCATCGGTGTTCGCCACCACGCTGCTGGTGGCCACGGTGTGCGTCGCGGCTCCGGCTCCGGAGGACGCGGTCGCCGTGCAGGTCGCCGCGGTGGGCGACTCACCGGCCTTCCGCCTGCGGTCCAGGCACTACGATCCGCTCGTGGACTCGCGGCCGAGCGAGGACGGCCTGATCGGCGGTGGCGTCGCGGCGCTGCCGCGCGATGCCCGGGAGCTCATGGTGGGATCGGGCACGCTCGAGCCAGGGAGCGCGCTGCTGTTGTGCACCGACGGTGTGGCGCTCCCGCTGGCCGGAGGCGAGGGCGATCTAGCCCGGGCGCTGGCCCGCGAGCTGGCCACGCCTCCCGACGTGGTCGATTTCGCGCGGCTGCTCGACTTCAGCCGCAGCACCTACGACGACGATCGCACGCTGATCGCGGTGTGGAGGCCGCGGGAGCGATGACCGCGCTGGCCACGGCGCCGGGTGTTCGCCCGCGCGCGGTGCGCCTGGAGGATCTCGGCGAGCTCGCACCGGTCTCGCGGGCCGGCGGCCAGGGCCGCGTGTACCGGCCTCAGTTCGCGCCGGCGTCGCTCGGTCCGCAGCCGATCGTGGTCAAGCTGTACCGCCGGACGCCGCAGCCCGACGCCGCCGCTGTGCTGACCGAGATGGTCGCCTGGGGACGGTCGCTCGCGCCCGACCAGCGGGCGTGGCTTCACTCGATCGCGGCCTGGCCGCTGGCCGTGGTGCACGTGCGAACGCGGGCGACGGGCATCGTCATGCGCGACCTCACCCGGCGCTTCGCGGTGCCGTTCGTGATGCCGAGCGGACGGCGCGAGCGCGTGCTGCTCACGCTCGAGCACCTGCTCGGCGCGGATGGATACCTGCAGCTGCGCGGCCTGGGTGTGCGGCTCGACACCCGGCGCCGCGCGGAGGTGGCCGAGCGCGTGAGCGCGGGAATGGCCTTTCTGCACCGCGAGGGCATCGCGGTCGGCGACATCGCCCCCAACAACCTGTTGGTGGCTCTCGGCGGCGCGACCCAGATCTGCTTCATCGACTGCGACTCGATGGCGTTCCGCGGCCGGAGCGCCCTGCCCAGCGTGCAGACCGGCGACTGGGAGATCCCGGAGAGCTTCGGGGAGCCGCCGGGCACGCGGGCGGCCGACGCCTACAAGCTCGGGCTGGTCATCCTCCGGCTCCTCGCGCGCGCACACGACGCGCGCACGCCAGAGCCGTATCTGCGCTTCGTCCCGGTCGAGCTGCGTGAGCTGCTTTACCGGTCGATGGGCGAGAGCGCGGTGAACCGCCCGGCGCCCGGCGAGTGGCAGCGCGCGCTGCGAGGGCTGCTTGCCGACGGGCATTTGGATGAGCGCTATCCGGGGCCGGCGCCCGCACCTCCCGCGCTGCCGCCCGCTCCGGTGGCCCCGGTTACTCCGAAGCGTGCGGCCGCCACCCCGCCGCCGGTCCCGAACCCGGTTATCGGGTTGTGGCTGCGGCGCGCCGTGGTCGCGCT
>JAFAYP010000183.1 GCA_019240305.1 Solirubrobacterales bacterium | reverse complement strand
CGAGGACCCCGGCGTGATCGGCGCGCCGTTCTACGTGATGGAGCGCGTCACCGGCGAGGTGATCACCGACCGCCTCCCCGGTGAGCTCGACACGCCCGAGCAGCGCGGCCGGATCGCCGATGAGCTGATCGCGGCGCTCGTCGAGCTTCACCGGGTGAGGTGGACGGCGCTTGGGTTGGACGGATTCGGCAAGCCGACGGGCTATCTGCAGCGCCAGCTGCGTCGCTTCGGCGGGTTGTGGGAGCACAACCGAACCCGCGAGCTTCCCCAGGTCGAGGAGGTCGGGAGATGGCTGGCCGCCAACCTGCCGCCGTCGCCGCCGGCCACCGTCGTGCACGGCGACTTCCGTCTGGGCAACGCGATGTTCGCCGCCGAGGCCCCGGCTCGCCTGGTGGCGATCTTCGACTGGGAGATGGCCACGATCGGCGACCCGCTGGCCGACGTCGGCTACCTGCTCATGCACTGGACCGAGCCCGGCGACACGCTCGGGAAGTTCAACGCGCACAACGTCACCCGGCTGCCCGGTTTCCCCACCCGCGCCGGGCTGACCGCGGCCTACGAGGAGCGCTCGGGGCGCTCGATGCACGCGCTCGACTGGTACGTGACGCTCGCGCTGTGGAAGGCGGTCGTGTTCATGGAGGGCAACTACAAGCGCGCACTGGCCGGCTCGGTCGACGATCCGTACCTGCGCTCGTTCGGGGAGGGCGTGCTCGAGCTCGCCGATCGGGCGCTGGCGCTCACACGAGATGGTCTCTGAGAACGGCCGATACCGAGGTCTGCTGATCGACTGGGGCGGGGTCCTGACCAGCGATCTGTTTGCCTCGTTCCGCGCGTTCTGCGAGCTCGAGGGCCTCGAGGCGGACACGGTCCGCCGGCGCTTTCGCGAAGACCGCGCGTGCCGCGAGCTGCTCATCGGGCTGGAGACCGGCACGCTTGAGGAGGAGGAGTTCGAACCGCGCTTCGCCGCCCTGCTCGGAGTCCCAGCGCCGAATCTCATAGACCGCCTGTTCGCCGGCTCGACCGCCGATGAGGAGATGCTCGCCGCGGTCCGCCGGGCGCGTGCCGCCGGGATCCGTACCGGTCTGGTGTCCAACTCGTGGGGAACGCGCCGCTACCCGCGAGCGGTGCTGGCCGAGTGCTTCGACGGCGTGGTCATCTCCGGCGAGGTCGGGATCCGCAAGCCCGCCGCTGAGATCTATCGGGTCGGGGCCGAGCGCATCGGCCTCGGGCCGGCGGCGTGCGTGTTCGTCGATGATCTCCCGTTCAACCTGGCTCCCGCGGCCGAGCTTGGCATGGCGACGGTGCATCACCGCACGGCAGCCGAGACGCTGAGGAAGCTCGAGCGGCTGCTGGGCGTGCCCCTTCGATGATCCGCCGCGGGGTCGTGGCGCTCGCCGTGTCGGGCGTCGTGGCGCTCGCCATGGGCGGCTGCGGCTCGTCGTCGCCGACCGTGGCCCGTTTCGTTGCGCAGGCCTCACGCATCTGCACCCGCGCGCTCGATCAGGGCGCGCGCATCGCTCCCCCGGCCGTTCCCGCCCAGACCGGGGCGTTCTTGCGCCGGGGCATCACGACGCTGACCGGCGAGTTGGCGGATCTGCGGGCGCTGCAGGTGCCGCACGCCCAGGCCGGCACATACGGGGCCGCGGTCGACTCGCTCACTCAGGCGCTGCTCATCCTCACCGCCCGCGTGCACGCCCTCGACCGGGGGGCCGACCCGGTGCCAACGGTCAAGTCACTCCAGCGTCAGCTGGCGCAGGTCGAGGCCAGGGGTGACGCCGCCTGGCGGACGCTGGGCGTCCCGGCGTGCGTCACCCGGTAAATGGCCGCGCTCTACAGAGACGTCAGCGGCAGCTTCTCCGTGCACCTCAGGTGCACGGTGTCGCCGCTCTGGCACTTGAGCGTGCCCTTCTTCCCGTTTGCCTTGGCGAGGGTGCCGGTGCCGCCCGTGAGCGTCACCGTGCCGGCCCAGCTCGAGCTGGCAAAGCTCGAGGACGACAGGTTGCCGCTGCCCTCCTCGGGCGTGAGGTCGAACTTGCCGTGCACCGAGCCATCCCCGAAGTACTGGGAATAGCTCCCGAGCGTGTCACCGCTGTCCGGGACCTTGAACGAGACCGACTCGATCCCGCCCCCGAACGACTTCGTCGGGCAGTGAACCTGTCCGTACATCAGGCCGCCGGACGGCGGCTGGTCGACAGACGCCGACCCGGGCGGTGGAACCGTGCTGAGCGTGATCTGGCACTTGAGCACGGCTGCCGCTGGCCCCGAGCCCGGGCTCTTGCCGGCGGCCGGCTTCGCGAAGGCCGCCGGGACTCCGATTCCAACTGCGAATGGCACCGCCGCAAGCACGGCACCGGCGAGGCAGATAGGACGTTTCACAAGGGCCTCCGCTCAGCCGATTCTGTTCACGGTGGCCAGGTCGGCCGCCTTGACGCCCTTGGGTAGCGGCGCGAAGTCGAGCGCCGGACCGAAGGACTGCCCGGCCCCGAGCGCGTAGTCGATGAACGACCGGAGCAGCGTCCCCTGCGACGCGGTGGTGGGCACGATGCAGTATGTGAACGTTGAGATCGGGTAGGCGTTCTTGGCCCGCTTGGGCGGGTTGACGATCGTCAGCTGATTGTCGGACGGCACGCTGTGCACGACCGACGCCGCGGCCTCGATTGCGCTCAGGTTCGGGACCACGTACTTGCCGCCGGCGTTCTTGATGCCAATCGCCGGCTGGTGGTTGGCAATCAGGTACGCCACCGCGATGTAGGCGATACCGCCGTTGGCCCCGGCCAGCGCGGTCGACATGCCGCTGTTGCCCTTGGCCCCGACGCCCGTCGGGAAGCTCACGCTGGTCGAGCTGCCGACCTTCGACGCGAACGTGCCCGAGACGTCGGACAGGTACCGCGTGAACGCGTATGTGTCACCTGAGGCGTCGCTGCGCCAGAACACCTGAATCGGCGTGCTGGGGATCTGCGCCCCCTTGTTCAGCTTCTTGATCCGAGGATCGGCCCAGTTCGTGATCTGACCGAGGTAGATCTGGGCCAGCACAGAACCGGTGAGGTGGAGGTTCGTGTGGCGAGGCAGGCGCAGCCCGTTGATGTGGTAACTGACGCCGGTGGCCGTCAGCGCCCACGGAATCTGCACACAATTCACGCAGGGCGGGGTCGAGTACACCGACAGCGGAGCATCCGAGCCTCCGAAGTCGACCAGACCCTGGGCGATGTCCTTGTATCCACTTCCGGAGCCGACGGCGGCATAGGTCACCGTGTTACCCGTCTGGTTGCCCCAGGCCGCGGCCCATTCGGCCTCGATCGGCGCGACCAGCGTCGAGCCCGCACCGTTGAGCGTGGCCGCAGATGCCGCCGTCGCGCTGAGGGCGAAGGCACAGCCCGCGAGCAACGCCGCGCAGGTCAGGCCCATCACTCTCTTGGAGATGGAGCGCAATGCGTTTCCTTTCGTTGGGAATCCCGATACAGCTCACCGTGGCCCGGCCGCCCCTCGCGAGCGGCGTAAGCATCCCGGCGGACATTCACGCAACTGTGACCAGGTTGTGACCGCGTTGTGATAAGACCGTGAATGACGGCAACCTGTCAGCAACCCTCCGGAGGTTTGTTTACGCTGCGCGCCGTGGCGTCGAGGGCAAGGTTGACACTGCGGCGAGGCGGCCCGGTGAGAAGAGATGGAGCACGCGCGCGGCCGGCCGGCCGGCTGGGTGACCGCATGCTGTTCGGTCTCTGCGCGGTGGCCGGCGTGATCGTCGTGTTGACCCTCGTCGACGTCGTCTACCAGCTGGCCAGCAACGGCAGCGAGGCGATCAATCGCTTCGGGCTGGGTTTCCTGATTCACACCGCCTGGAAGCCGGGGTTCAACACCGAGGGCGCCGGCGCGCTGATCTACGGCACGGCGTTCAGCTCGTTGATTGCGCTCGTGCTGGCCGCGCCGCTGGGGATCGCCATCGGCCTGTACCTGAGCATGATGGCCCCACGGCGCGTCCGGGCCGTGGTCGGCCCGCTGGTCGAGATGCTGGCGGCCGTGCCGAGCATCATCTACGGGTTCTGGGGGCTGGTGGTGCTCGTGCCGTTCGTCGACCACCTCGAGCCCGGGCTGCACAGCGCGCTCGGATTCATCCCCCTGTTCGGCCAGCCGACCACGACCGGCATCAGCCTGCTGAGTGCCGGGATCGTCCTGGCCGTGATGGTGCTGCCGATCATCTCCGCGCTCAGCCGTGACCTGTTCCTGACCGTTCCGCGCGAGCTCAAGGAGGGCGCCGAGGCGCTCGGCGCAACCCGCTGGGAGGTCATCCGGGGCATCGTCCTGCCGAGCACCGCATCCGGCGTGGGCGCCGCGGTCGTCCTGGGGCTCGGGAGGGCGCTCGGCGAGGCGATCGCGGTTTCGTTCGTGATCGGCGATGTCAGCGCGATCCACGGTTCGGTGTTCCAGCCGGCCTCGACCGCGGCCGAGCGGATCGCCAATCAGTTTCAGGGGCCCGTCAACGCCCTGCACCTGTCGGCCATGTTCTACGTCGGGCTCGTGCTCGTAGCGATCGGGATGCTGACCAGCATCGCCGCGCGGATGATCGCCGGCCGCTTCGACGTCCAGCGGACGATCGGGACGATCTATTGACCGCCGCCTCCGAGACGCTGCTCGGGACGGCGCGGCCGTTCGACCCAACGGCGCCGCTGAGCGCCAGCGGCAACCTGCGCCGCAGGGCCGTGGTCGATCGCGTCGTTCAGTTCGTGTCGAGCACCGCGGCCGTGTGCGCGGTCGCTGTGCTCGTGATCGTCGTCTATGGCGTGCTGGTCCGCGGCGCGGCCGCGCTCAACCTCGGCTTCGTGTTCGAGAACCCGACCGGGCTCGACACGGGCGGCATCGCCAACGCGCTGCTGGGGACGCTGGAGATCGTCGCGATCGGAGCCGTCATCGCGCTGCCCCTCGGCGTCCTCACCGGGCTGTATCTGACCGAATTCGCCGGCGCACGGTCACAGACCGGCCGCGTGCTCACGCTCGCGCTCGACATGATGCAGGGCCTGCCCACAATCGTCGTCGGGCTGTTCGTCTACGGCCTACTCGTGATCCCGATGAAGCGCGAGACCGGCGTTGCCGGCGCGATCGCCCTGGCCATCGTGATGCTGCCGCTGATGGCCCGCGCCAGCCAGGAGGTGCTGTTGCTGGTGCCGGGGACGCTGCGCGAGGCGGCGGACGCCCTCGGGGTGGCCCGCTGGCGCGCGGTCCTCACCGTGATCCTGCCCTCGGCGATGGGCGGAATCGTCACCGGCGCGATCCTCGCGATCGCCCGCGCCGCCGGCGAGACCGCGCCGCTTCTGATCTGCGACTCGATCTACAACTACAACGCGACCTCGCTCAACCCGTTTCGCGGGGTGCCCAACGTGCCGATGCTCATCTACACCTCGTATGACCTCCCGCTGCCCCAGGCAGTGGTACGTGCGTGGGGCGCCGCGCTTGTCCTGATGATCTTCATCCTGCTCGCCAACATCGGAGCGCGTGTGCTGCTGGCCCGTAGCCGTGCGAAGATGGGCCCATGAGCGTCGAGGACCGGACCGCGGGCGCTCCGGACGCGCCGTTGCCCGCCGGGCGCGTGCGCATACGCACCGAGCCGTCGCTGCCCGCGATCACCGCGCAGGCGGTCAACGGACGCAGCGCGCACGAGACACGCGAGGCGGTGTTCGACATCCGCGACCTGGCGGCCTACTACGGCGCCAACTGCGCGCTGGCCGGCACCACGCTGAGGATCTACCGCAACCTGGTCACGGCGGTGATCGGGCCGTCGGGGTGCGGCAAGTCGACGTTCATCCGGAGCCTGAACCGGATGAACGATGCGATCCCGGGCTTCCGGGTCACCGGGCAGATCCAGTACCACGGCCACGATGTGTACGGGAGCCGGGCCAACCGCGTGGAGGTGCGGCGGCGGATCGGAATGGTCTTCCAGAAACCCAATCCGTTCCCCAAATCGATCTTCGACAACGTCGCGTGGGCGCCGCGCAACCTCGGCATGAAGCGGCGGCTGGCCGACCGCGTGGAGCAGGCGCTCATCCAGGCCGCGCTGTGGGACGAGGTCAAGGACCGCTTGCACGACAGTGCGCTCGGGCTCTCGGGGGGTCAGCAGCAGAGGCTGTGCATCGCGCGCGCAATCGCGGTCGAGCCCGACGTGCTGCTGTTGGACGAACCGGCCTCGGCGCTGGATCCGGTGTCCACCGCCTCCATCGAGGACCTCATGCACAACCTCAAGCACCGGTTCACGATCGTGATCGTTACCCACAACATGCAACAGGCGGCGCGCGTGGCCGACCGGACCGCGTTCTTCAGCCTCGACACGGCGGGTCCCGAGCGGTTCGGAACGCTGGTCGAGTACGGCGACACCGAGACCATCTTCCGCGGCGCGTCGGACTCGCGCACCCGGGACTACGTGGCGGGCCGCTTCGGGTAGCTCTCCCGCGCTCTAGGAGAAGATCGAGTCGGTCGAGACCTGCCGGAGGATCGGCTGACCGCACTGCCAGCAGTACGACGCGCCCGTGCTGTGGGGCGCACCGCACGAGCCACACGCTCCGGCGGTGGCGCTGTGCTCCAGGCGGAGGATCCGCTCGATCTCGCCGAGCTCGGAATCGGCGTCCTGGAGCAGAGCCGCCCGCTTGACCAGTACCTCGACCCGGATACGGTCGCGGGTGGCCATCTCATATACGAGGCCGCCCAGATCCCATTGCATCTCCGCGACGCGCGCCTTGAGACTGTTGCGCCGACGTTCGAGGTCGACGACCTGGTCCGCTGTGGGCGGGCCGGGCGAGCCCGCCGCGCCGTCGGTGGCCGGGGGTGCCAAGGCCGAGGGCGTGCCGCTGTCCGGCCCCGCGGTGCTCTGCTTGGCTCGTCCTGGCAATCGCACGATCGAAGCTCCTCTCAGGGGCCGAAGAAGTTTCCGTTGAACGACCCGCCCGAGCAGCCGGCCTGGTTCGAGGCGCACTTCTGACCGGTGGTGACCGTCGGCGGCGCCAGATTGCTCGAGTTGCCGAGAACCTTGCCGGCGGCTTGCACAGCCTTCTTCTGCACGGCGGCCGGCGGCGGGGCGGTGGCGTGGGCAGCGGCGTTCAGCTTCGACTGCTCGACCTTGGTCACATGCCTGGGCGTGGCCGTCGGCGTCGACGCGGCGCTCGTGGCCGCCCCGCCCCCGACCGTGATGATCGTCGGGTTCGCCGCGGCAGCCCGCTCCGGCTGGCTGGTGTGACCGAGACGGCCGATCAGCACGCCGAGGCCGATCGCCAGCAGCAGCACGGCCACCCCGGCCACCAGGGTCGTGCTGGACGACATCGGTGGCGGTCCCGGTCTGCGCGCCGTAAGAACCCGCCGCCGCGAACGCACCTCGGTGACGGGCTGGCTACGGGGAAGGGTTGACTGGCCGCGGCGTTCGCCGCACTCGACGCAGTAGCGCTGATCGTGCGCGAGGTGAGCCCCGCACGCGCCACAGCGATCCTCCGGCGCGTCGGCGAGCACGGCGGGCAGCTCACGGGTGGGCGACTCGGAGTCTCGAGCCACGTCGGTTCTCATCTCGCCCTCGCGGTTTTCCCAGTCCATCGTCAGTGGTCAGTCTCGGGATTGCTCCGAGTGATGCGTGGCCCGGGGCCTCCCCGGAGCCCTAGTATCCGGCGGTGAGAGGGCTGAGTTGTGAACATGGGGTGTCCGTACCGCGGTGTCAGGTGGTCGTGTTCGGACTCACGATGTTCACAATTGGGGGGCCCGCCGACACGACACTGACACCTCGGCGATGACCATCTTGGATGAAACTGTTACCGGGCGCGAGAGCGGGCTGCGGTGCCCGGAATGCGCGGCGCGGCTCGCCCATGACCAGCGCTACTGCGTGGAGTGCGGGGCGCGGCGCGGCGTGCTGCCGACGGAGATCGCCCAGCTGATCGGCGCCATCCATGAGCAGGGGCCCGCGCCGGATCTTCCCGCCGGCACCCCGTTGGCCCAGTCGTTCGCCGATCGCCGTTCAAAGGCGCCCGGCTTCGGCTTCGTGATGCCCGGACCGCGAGCCAGTGCCTTCGCCGTGATGGGCATGCTCGGGTTCGGCGTGATCGTCGGGTCGCTCGTCGGCGGGACCAGCGTCGGAACGCTCGCGAGCGCGCCGCTGATCGTCGTCGGCCTGGCCCATCCCGCTGCGCCTCCCGCTTCGGCCACCGGCGGAGGCCCCGCCACGATCACCGAGTACGCGGGCGCCGGCAGCAGCGCCGCGGCGCCGGCCAGCCCCGCCGCGTCGGCCTCCCCCGCGGCGAGCGCGAGCTCGCCGGCCAGCACCCCGACGACGTCCTCGAACACCGGCGGCTCGTCATCGACCGGCCTGAACGGGCTTCCACCCGTCAAGCACGTGTTTCTGATCGTCCTATCCGACCGGGGCTACGCCCAGACCTTCGGTCCCACCGCGAGCAGGGGGTACCTGGACGGCGCGCTCCGCCGCCAGGGCGAGCTCATCGAGGACTACTACGCCGTCGCCGCCTCCCCCCTGGCCAACGAGATCGCGATGATCAGCGGCCAGGGACCGACCCCCCAGACGGCCGCGGACTGTCCGGTGTTCGGCCGGGTGAAGCCGGCCACGAAGGGACCGCGCGGCCAGGTCCTCGGCACCGGGTGCGTGTATCCGGCGAGCACCAAGACGCTGGCCAATCAGCTGACTGCGGCGGGCGACACCTGGAAGGCCTACCTCCCGGGCGTGAGCGCCTCGCACACGGCATGCCAGGTTCCCAAGGCGGGAAGCAAGGTCCCTCAGGCCGCGCATAGCAAGACCTCCTACCTGGCCTGGCGCAACCCGTTCATCTACTTCCGCTCGCTGACCAGCGGGAGCGCCTGCCGCACCGGTGAGGCCGGCATCGGCCAGCTGGCCACGGACCTGGAGAGCGCCTCCAGCACTCCGGCGCTTGCCTACATCGTCCCGGCACCGTGCGCAAACGGCAGCGAATCGCCCTGCCGCCCTGGAGCGAAGCCCGGGCTCGCCGGC
>JAFAYP010000025.1 GCA_019240305.1 Solirubrobacterales bacterium | reverse complement strand
CGTGCTGGAGGCGGCGGCCGGGGTGCGCAAGGTGGCCGACAATCAGATGGCGGATCTGCTGCGCAAGGTCACCCTCCGCGCGGGGTACGACCCGCGCGACTTCGTGCTCTTCGCCTACGGTGGCGCCGGACCGACCCACGCCCACCGGTACGCGGCCGAAGCGGGCATCGGCACGGTGTTCGTTCCCGCCACCGCGGCGGTTCACTCCGCGTACGGCGCGGTCACCTCCGACCGTCATCGCAGCTTCACGGTCGCGCACCACGCACATACCCCACGCGGCTTTGCGCTGGCCTCGGAGCACGTATCGGCGCAGGACATGACGCGCGCCTTCGAAGGACTCGAGCGGCGCTGCCGGGAGGCCATGGGTGGCGAGGGCCTGAGCATGCGGCGTTACACCGGCATGCGGTTTCGCCAGCAGGTCCACGAGCTACCGATCGAGGTACCCGACGGAGCGCTCGGCGACGCGGCGATCGATCAGCTGGTCGACGACTTCACCGAACGTTACGAGGAGATCTACGGTCGCGACACGGCGCTGCGCGTGGCCGGCGTCGAGTTCACCGTGCTGCGGGTCGACGGCCACGTGCCGGTGCGCAAGCCCTCCCCCGCCGTGCATCCCGAGCGCCATGAGCCACTGCAGCCGAGCGGTGAACGTGACGTTTACTTCGACGAGCTCGGAGAGCTGACCGGGACCGCGGTGTTCCGGGCCGATGACCTGGCCGCAGGAGGCTCGATCGCCGGGCCGGCCGTACTCGACCTCCCAGGCACCACGCTGGTCGTCGGACCTCGCCAGAGCTGCCACGTTGATGGCCATGGCCACGTCACGATCGACATCGACGAGGAGACGGCGTGACCAACGCACTTGCCCAGGCGCCACCGCCCGTGTACGAGTTCGAGCGTCGTCAGGTCGATCCGGTCACCTTCGAGGTCGTCCGCCATCGCCTCCTGGCCATCACCGATGAGCAGGCCGCGGCGCTGTCGGCCATCTCCGGCTCGCCCCTGGTCAACGAAGCGACCGACTTCAACACCGGCATCTATCGCGCCAGCGGCGAGGTTGCCGTCATGGGTCAGACCGTCATCTTCCACGCGGCTTCCTGCTCACAGATGGTCCGGCAGGTGATCGAGGACTGTGAGGTCGACCCCGGGATCCACGAGGGCGACGTGTTCATCGTCAACAGCCCCTACAAGGGTGCGCTGCACGCCCCCGACATGGGCGTGCTGGCGCCGATCTTCCACGAAGGTGAGCGCATCGGCTGGACCGGCGCGGCGTGCCACCAACTCGACGTCGGCGGCATGGTCCACGGCAGCTTCGCCTCCAAGGCGGTCGATGTGAGGCAGGAGGCGATGCTGATCCCGCCGCTGAAGCTGATTGACCGCGGCGTCACGCGCACCGACGTGTGGAACATGATCACCGGGATGTCGAGACTGCCGCTGAACCTCAGTCTCGATCTCAAGGGGCTCTTGGCGGCGAACAACGTGGCCCAGCGACGCCTCGGGGAGCTGATCGCGCGCTACGGCGTGGACACCATTCTGTCGGTGATGGACGAGCTGATCGACCTCTCAGAGCGTCGCCTGCGCGCGCGTCTGCGCGAGTTGCCCGACGGTCGCTTCAGCGCCCGGACCTATCTCGACCACGATGGGCATGAGGACAACCTGCATCGGATCGAGGTGACCCTCACCAAGCAGGGAGACCAGCTCACCTTCGACTACTCGAGCTCCTCCCCGCAGGCGAAGGGCTTCGTCAACTGCACCTACACCGGCTTGCTGGCCGGCGTGTACGCCGGAGTGCTGCCCACCATCGCCTACGATTTGCCGTGGACCGAGGGCATCTTCCGCGCGATCGAGGTGATCGCGCCTCCGGGGCTGATCTGCTCGGCCCAATGGCCGGCGCCGGTCAGCCAGGGACCGCTCGGCGCGATGTGGCTCACGGAGACGACCGCGGTGGAGGTCGTCTCGAAGTTGCTGTCGACCGTGCCAGAGCTCATGCGCGAGGCCCAGGCTTCGCCGTCGGCGGGACCCGACATCTTCAACATCCATGGCCGCAACCAGTACGGCGAGCCGGCCACCGGGGTGATGCTGGATCAGACCATGACGGGTGGCGGCGCGTACATGCACCGCGACGGCCTCTCACCCCAGGGACACCACAACATCATCGCGGGCAAGGCTCCCAACGTGGAGTCGCTCGAGCTCATCATGCCCGTGCTCTACCTCTACCGCCGGCTCGTGCCTGACTCCGCCGGTGTCGGGCGAAACCGCGGGGGACAGAGCTCGGGGGCGTCATACATGCTCCACGACGTAGAGCGAGTGGACGCGCTGTGCGCCTGCCATGGCTACGGCGTCCCCACCGCCGCCGGCATGTACGGTGGCCTGCCCGCCGGCTGCAACGTGCACCGGTTGTACCGAGACACGAACCTCCGCGAGCTCCTCGCCGCGGGAGAGATGGTGAGCGATCCGCAGCAGCTTAAGTTCGTTGAGCAGGAGCTCAGCGCGAAGCCGCCCGCGTTCGCCTTCGGGCTCGACGACGTCTACGAGTGGGGTCCGCAGGGAGGAGGTGGCTGGGGCGATCCGTTGCTGCGCGACGCCTCGACCGTGGCGGCCGACGTGCGGCTTGGTGCAGTGACGCGACACACCGCCGAGCACGCGTACGGAGTTGTGCTGACGCAGGCGAGCGAACTCGATCGCGCGGCGACCGAAGCGCGACGCGCGGAATTGCTCGAGCATCGGCGGGGTTGGGCGGCGAAGCGCTCGTTGGCCGACCCGCCGCCCGGTAGCGGTACCGAGCGCTTCCCGGTCGGTGACCAGCTTTCCATCACGCGCCACGCTGGGGCGGCGTACTGGACGTGCGGCGGGTGCGGCACCGCCTTCGCCCCGGCGGCGGAGAACCCCAAGGATTACCTCGGCTGCGAGGTCGCGGATCCCGCCGAGCTCGGGACTCGCATCCGGCTTCACCCGGAGATCGAGGTCCGCAGCTATGCCTGCACGATGTGTGGGCGCCAACACTTCGTCGAGGTCGCGCAGTGTGAGGCGCCACCGCTGTTCGACGTGCGGCTGGACAGCGCATGAGGACCGGGGAGTGGGTGAG
>JAFAYP010000162.1 GCA_019240305.1 Solirubrobacterales bacterium | reverse complement strand
CGTCAGCCTGGGCCGGCTGGGCGACATGTTCGGGCGAGTGAAGATCTACAACCTCGGCTTCGTGATCTACACCGCGGCGTCGCTGGTGCTGACGGTGGACTGGCTGAGCGGGCGGGAGGGGGCCACCTTCCTGATCGTCTTCCGGATCGTGCAGGGCATCGGCGCGGCCTGCCTGCTCGCCAACTCGGCGGCGATCATCACCGATGCGTTCCCGGCCAACCAGCGCGGCATGGCGCTCGGGATCAACAACATCGTCGGGGTCAGCGGCATGTTCGTCGGGTTGGTCCTGGGCGGGATCCTGGCCCCGATCAACTGGCGCCTGGTGTTCCTGATCTCGGTGCCGGTCGGTCTGTTCGGCACCGTGTGGGCCTACCTGAAGCTGCAGGAGATCTCGACTCCGCGCCGGGCTCGGATCGACTGGGCCGGCAACGTCGCGTTCGCCCTGGGACTGATCCTGATCATGGTCTCGATCACCTACGGGATCCGGCCCTACGGGAGCAGCACCACCGGCTGGGGGAGCCCGCGGGTGATCGTGCTGCTGGCCTGCGGCGTGGCCTCGCTGCTGGTCTTCGCAATCGTCGAGCGACGCACGCCCGATCCGATGTTCCGCCTGCCGCTGTTCAAGATCCGTGCCTTCACGTTCGGGACGCTGTCGACGTTCCTGTCCGCGGTCGCGCGCGGTGGGCTGATGTTCATGCTGATCATCTGGCTGCAGGGGATCTGGCTGCCCCAGCACGGCTACGACTTCACCAGGACCCCGCTCTACGCGGGCATCTACATGCTTCCGCTGACCCTCGGCATGCTGCTGGCCGGTCCCACCTCCGGCTACCTGTCGGACCGCTTTGGCGCCCGGGGCTTCGCCACGGGCGGGATGATCGGCACGGCGATCAGCTTCGGGCTGCTGGCGCTGCTCCCGGTCGACTTCGCGTACCCGCTGTTCGGCCTGTTCCTGTTCATGATCGGGGTATCGATGGGGATGTTCGCCTCGCCCAACCGGGCCGGGGTGATGAACAGCCTGCCGCCCGGAGATCGCGGCGCGGGCGGCGGCATGAACCAGACCTTCCAGAACTCGGCCCAGGTGCTGTCGGTGGGCGTGTTCTTCACGCTGATGATCCTCGGGCTGGCCAGCAACCTGCCCCATGCGATGACCTCGGGGCTCGAGGCCCACGGCGTCCCGGCCGCCGCGGCCCAGCACGCCGCCCACCTGCCGCCAGTATCGATCCTGTTCGCCGCCTTCCTGGGCTACAACCCGATCCGGCACCTGCTCGGCGGCTCGGTCCTGGTCCACCTTCCGGCCCACACCCAGGCCGTGCTGACCGGACGCTCGTTCTTCCCGCAGCTGATCTCCGCGCCATTCCGGAACGGTCTGCACGAGGCCTTCGCGTTCGCGATCGCCGCCTGCTTGGTGGCGGCGGTCGCCTCATGGTCGCGCGGAATGCGCTACATCGACAGTGAGCCGGCGCTGGAAACCCTTCCGGCTGGTCAGCCAGCCAAGTAGGATCGATGCGTCGTAACCGTCGGCTCGGCGCCTCACCGGTCCGGTAGCAGGCCCATCTTGTGGGCGATCCCGGCGGCGTCGACCCGCCGCTTGGCCCCCAGCTTGCGCAGGATGTTCGACACGTGCACGCCCGCGGTGCTCGCGCTGATGTAGAGCGTCGAGGCGATCTCGCGGTTGGTGTGGCCGGCGACGAGCAGCTCGAGCACGGCGAGCTCGCGCGGCGTGAGGTCCGCCGCCGGCGAGTCATCACGGGTCCCGCCCGCGACGTCCATGTCGTCGATCGCCTCGATCGCCAAATCGATCGTGGCTTCCAGCGTGCGGCTCCGGCCGGCCGCGCGCGCCGCCTCGAGCTTGGCCGTGTTCAGCTTGCGCGCCGCCTGCTCGGAGGCGGCCTCGCGATCGGACGCCTCGGCCGGGGGGACGGGAGCGTCCAGCTGCTCGCGCAGCGCCTCGACCGCGGCCAGGATCTCGGCCGCCCGGGTGGGATCGTGGCGCGCGAGCATCGCTCCGGCGATCTCCTCGAGCACGCTGGCCAGCCGCCAGCGGTCGCCCAGCTGCTGATGGACGAGCAGCGCCTCGCGCAGCATCGGCGCGTACTCACCAGCCGGGCGACGCTCCCGGCGCGTGACGATCGCGAGCTCGTGCAGGGCCCAGGCGATGCCCTCCTGGAAGCCGAGCGTCCGGGCGCTGGCCAGAGCCCGCTCGAGGCGCTGGCGGGCGAGGGTCAGATCGCCGCGATACAGGGCGCAGGCGCCGAGGTTGATCAGCGTGGTGGCGATCGCCCGGACGTTGCCCGCGCGCTCGAACGAGGCCAGCGCCACGCTGCACTGCTGCTCGGCGGTCGCCCCGTCGCCGCTCAGCCAGGCCACGAACCCGAGGTAATCTTGCGAGGTGGCCACGCCGGCTTCGTCGCCGAGCCTCTCCCAGATGGCCAGGCTGCGCTCGTGCAGATCGCGAGACTCGTCGTAGCGGCCCTGCTCGCGGGCGATCGATCCGAGCCTCTGTAGAGCGGTCGCCGCGGCGCGCTCGTCGCCCAGCTCGCTCACCAGGTCGAGCGCGGCGCTGAGGTGCTCTCCGGCCTTGGCGTAGTCGCACTGCAAAAAGCAGACCTCGCCCGCGCTGACCAGCACGCGGGCGCGTCGGGCGGGGGAGATCTGGTCCGCGCGGGCGAGCAGCTGCTCGAACCGGGTGCGGGCCTCGTGGTAATAGCCACGCTGGTACCAGAACGGCCAAAGCAGGCGGGCGAGCCGCGCCCCGTCGTCGATCGAGTTCTCGGTCAGCCACTGCAGGGCCGCTTCCAGGTTGTCGTGCTCGAGCTCCAGGCGCGCGACCCACTGTGACTGCTCGGGGCCGTCGACGGCCGCCCGCGCGGCCGCGGCGATGGCCAGGAAGAACTGGGCATGGCGGGAGTGGACCGTCG
>JAFAYP010000066.1 GCA_019240305.1 Solirubrobacterales bacterium | reverse complement strand
GCCCAGGCGATCACATCGACGCCGTCCACACCGTCGTTGCGGTAGGGATCGAAGGCGCCCTCCGAATCCCCGCGACCACGCACGTCGACCCAGCACGTGCAGTAACCCGCCTTGGTGAACGCGTCGGCCCGGATGGTCTGCAGCTCGCCCGAGCGCCCGTAGGGCGTGCGCATCACCACCACGGGCGCCGGCAGCTCATCCGGCAAGACCAGGTCCGCCGCCAGCGTGGCGCCGTCGCGCATCGGAATTCGGACGTTGAAGCGCCGGTCGAACGCCCGATGGAGCATCACCGCAGCCTATCCGCACCCGACGCACGATCCCCGAGCGACCGATTAGTTTGACGGGCCCGAAACGTCCTTACTGCCATGACCACTACGCACACACTGAAGACTCCCGAAGCCGACATCGTCTACGACGTCCACGGCCCGCTACCGACCGCCGACGGCCGGCCGCCGCTGTTCATGGTCGGCCAGCCCATGACCGCTGGCGGCTTCAGCACGCTGGCATCGCACTTCCGCGACCGCACGGTGATCACCTACGACCCGCGCGGCCTGGGCCGTAGCACCCGCAAGGACGGCCGGGTCGACAACTCGCCCACGGTGCAGGCGGACGACATCCACGCCGTGGTCGAGGCGCTCGGCGCCGGTCCGGTTGAGATGTTCGCCAGCAGCGGGGGTGCGGTGACCGCGCTCGCCCTGGTGGCGGCCCATCCGGACGATGTGATCACGCTGGTCGCCCACGAGCCGCCACTGACCCAGGTTCTCGCCGATGCCGAGGCGGCCGGGCGCGCCCTCGCCGGCGTCCGGGATGCGTACGAGGCCAAGGGGTCGAACGCCGGGATGGCGGCGTTCATCGCGACGACCTCATGGCGAGGCGAGTTCACCGACGAGTTCTTCGCCCGGCCACCCGCGGATCCCGCCGCATTCGGGATGCCCACCGACGACGACGGAACCCGCGACGACCCGCTGCTGTCCGATCGCTCATCGGCCATCACCGCCTATCGCCCCGAGGTCGACGCGCTGGCCGCGGCGCCGACCCGCATCGTGATCGCGGTGGGCGAGGAGTCCGAGGGCATATTCACCGGACGCACCTCGCGGGCCACGGCCGACCTGCTCGGGCAGGCGGCAACCGTGTTCCCGAGCCACCACGGGGGCTTCGTCGGCGGAGATTCGCCCTACGCCGGGCAGCCCGAGGCTTTCGCCCTGACGCTACGCGCCGTGCTCGACGCTGACTAAACCGGCCCCCGGCCTCGCGTGAGGCCGTCGGCGCACGCCCTCTATGCGTGAGTAGACGTGTCGAGGCGGCCGCGATGGCGCACCGGCGCGGCATGGTTCGCGCCTCGACCGAGGACTGAGCCTTTGCGGGCATGCCATCATCAGTGAATGTTCGGAAATGACGCTGGTGGCGAAAGCTTCGAAGACAAACTGCGTTCGATCGCGTCCGAGCTGGGGCGACAGATCGAACGCTCGCTCGACAACGCCGACATCGACGAGTTCGCCGGTTCGTTCGGAGTCGATCCGGCCACGGCCCGGGAGTGGGTCGAGACGGCCGGCGGCTGGCTGAACGCGCACACCGAGAACCTGGGCGACCATCTGGCCCGCCGCATGGAGACCCCCTCCGGGAAGACCGTAGGCCGGGTCGACCCGCTCGGCGGGGCCGGGCCGCACCCGCTTGACCTACCCACCGACGAGCAGGGTCTCGCGCTCGCGGCGCTCGATTCGGGCCGGTGGGCTATCGAGCCGGGAACCGAGGCATTGGCGGCGAGGGGCGAGGGTCCGGGTCCCAGCGACGCGCTCGGGATCGTCCGGGAGCTGCGGGTAAGAGATTGGATCGGCAGCGAGGGAAAGCTCACGATGGCTGGCCGTAACGCACTTGGCCGCTGGCTCGGCGCAGCCGCGTTGAACTGACCGGCCGCGCACGCCGCAGGACGCCTTGCCCTTCACCCGCCGCCGCCTCAAGGCGCTCCGGCGCGATGCCGAAGTAGCCCAGATGGAGCCGCTTTCGGCCGCTCGCTCGGAGACCGCTATCGACTCGGAGCTGTCCGTCGCGCACGAGCTGAAGACGCTCGTGCTCTCACGCCACCCGGCGATCGTGCTCGAAACGGCCGAGGAGGAGCGCGCCGACGCGCTGCTCGCCGAGGTCGCCCGGGAGACCAACCTGGTCGTGTTCGACTGGACGATCACGCGCGGTCTGGCCCGTCAGCCGGGCGAACAGGCGGTGTACGGCACCCAGGACGCGGCGAGGATGCTGGCCAGCATCCAGGACCTCTCGGTCGAGGGGCTGTTTGTGCTCAAGGACTTCGCTGCCCATCTCGCCACGCCGGCGGTGTCGCGGACTTTCCGCGAGCTGCTCGAGCAACTCGCCGCGCCTCAGCGGCTCGCGACGATCGTCCTACTCGGCGTCTCGGTGCAGCTGCCGCCCGAGATCGAGCCCGTGGTCGTGCGCTATGCACTTCGCCTTCCGGGCCGCGATCAGTACCGCCGGGTCATCGACGAGGTGATCACCTCGCTGCAGGCGACCGCGCGGGCCGAGGTTCACCTCGAAGCCGAGGACCTCGACCCCTTCGCGTCCGCCCTCTCCGGACTCACGCTGAACCAGGCGCGACAGGCGCTCGCCCGGGTGGCGGTCGAGGACGGCGCGCTGGCGCCACAGGATCTCGAGCGGGTCATCGAGCTGAAAGCTCAGGCCCTGCGCGAGGGGAGCATGCTCGAGTACTTCCCGCCGGCGAGCAACGCCAGCGAGCTGGGCGGGTTCGACAACTTCCAGCATTGGCTCGAGCGAGCCCGCCTGGCCTACAGCGACCAGGCCGCCAGCCTGAACATCCCGGCGCCCAAGGGCGTGCTGCTAGTCGGAATTCAGGGCTGCGGCAAGTCACTCGCGGCCAAGGTGATCGCGCGTGAATGGCACCAGCCACTCCTCAAGCTCGATTTCTCCACGCTGTATGACAAGTACGTCGGCGAGTCCGAGCGCAATCTGCGCCACGCGCTGGCGACCGCCGAGGCGATGGCGCCCGTCGTGCTGTGGATCGACGAGATCGAAAAGGGCCTGGCGCCCTCGGGCGAGCAGAGCGCCGACGGCGGCCTCTCGCGCCGGCTGTTCGGCTCGTTCCTCACCTGGCTGCAGGAGAAGGAGGCCGGGGTGTTCGTCGTCGCCACCGCCAACGATCTCTCCGTCGTGCCCCCCGAGCTTCTGCGCAAGGGGCGCTTCGACGAGATCTTCTTCGTGGACCTGCCCGACGCGGCGGAACGCGCAGCGATCCTGCGCATCCACCTGACCAAGCGCAAGCAGGACGCCTCGCAATTCGAGCTGGAACAGATCGCCGCCGCCGCGGAGGGCTTCAGCGGCGCCGAGCTCGAGCAGGTCATCAGCTCCGCGCTGCTGCGCGCGCTCCAGGACCAGCAGCCGCTGAGCACTGGGCTCGTCCTGGACGAGCTTGCGGCGACCGTGCCACTGTCGCGCTCCCGCGCCGAGGACGTCGCGCGTCTGCGCGCGCTGGCGCAAGAGCGGTTCGTGCCGGTTCGCTAACAGGAGCGACCGCGACTCAGCGCCCGGCCGCGCGGGTATCGATCACCCATGGACGCGGTGACCACGATCGACGAGGTGCGCACGTTCGAGACCCGCGGCGGCAACGCGCGCTACGTCGTGCGCGACGGCGACGGCAACGAGTACACGACGTTCCGCGAGGCGATCGGCGAGCAGGCACGCACGCTGGAAGGCCGGCGCGTTCGGATCGAGTACCACGAGGAGCAGCGGGGCCAGTACAACAACGTCTATCTGGACAAGGTCGAGGAGCTGCCGGATGAGGGCGCCGGCAACGCGGCCGACACCGACGCCGAGGAGGCGGCCTGGCGGACTGCGGTGGAGGCGGCACCGTGGCTGGTCGGCGACTCCGATCCGCACGCGAAGACCGGCCCCGAGGAGCTCTACGAGACGCTCAAGCCGTTCAAGGACCGGGTGGCCGAGGACATCAAGTCAAACGAGGACGACGAGTAGGCTCCACCCATGTCCACCGCGCCCACGCTTGAGTACCGCAACCTGCTCGTCTCGGCCGGCGGCCCCGCCGCCCGCATCACCCTGAACCGGCCCGAAAGGCGCAACGCGCTGTCGCTGGAGCTCATGCAGGAGCTGACCGCCGCGCTCCACGCCACCTCCGCCCACCCGGAAACCCGCGCGATCGTGATCGACGCGAACGGGCCCGCCTTCTCAGCCGGGCACGACCTGGCTGAGATGGTCGGCCGCGAGGAGGCGTTTCTCGACGAGCTGTTCGCCACCTGCACGGTGATGATGGAGACCATCCACGCACTACCCCAGCCGGTGATCGCCCAGGTGCGCGGCATCGCCACCGCGGCCGGCTGTCAGCTGGTGGCGGCCTGCGACCTGGCGGTGGCGGCCGAGGGCACTCGCTTCGCCACCCCCGGGGTCAAGATCGGGCTGTTCTGCTCCACCCCGATGGTGCCGGTGTCCCGTGCGGTGGGCCGCAAACGCGCGATGCAGATGCTCCTGACCGGCGAGCCGATCGACGCCGCCACCGCGCTCGATTGGGGGCTGGTCAACCAGGTCGTCCCGCCCGACGAGCTCGAATCGGCGGTCACGCGATTGACCGAGGGCATCGCCCGCTCGAGCGCCTACACGGTGGCGGTCGGCAAGCATGCCTTCTACGACCAAATCGACCGAGCCGAGCAGGACGCCTACGAGCACACCAAGGCCGTGATGAGAGAGAACGCGCTGGCCCCCGATGCGCAGG
>JAFAYP010000372.1 GCA_019240305.1 Solirubrobacterales bacterium | reverse complement strand
TCGTGCGGCACATCATCCCGAACACGATCGGCACGATCATGGTCACGGTCACCTTCCAGGTAGCCAACGCGATCCTGACCCTGGCCGTGCTCCAGTACCTCGGCTTCGGCCTGCCGCCGAGCACCCCGACCTGGGGGTCGATGCTCTCGGACGGAACCACCTACCTCCAGGACGGCTACTGGTGGGAGGTGTATCCGGCCCTGATCATGATCGTGATCACGGTCGTCGCGTTCAACTTCATCGGCGACGCCCTGCAGGACGCGTTCGACGTCCGCCTACAAGAGAGGTGAGCGACCGGTGACCAGACTGCTGGAGCTCGACGACCTTCAGACGCGAATCAGGCTTCGCAGCGGCACCGTCCACGCCGTCGACGGCTTGAGCCTCGAGCTCGACGCGGGCGAGACGCTGGGGATCGTCGGCGAGTCGGGCTGCGGCAAGACGATGGCCGCGATGTCGATCATGCGACTGCTCCCCAAGGGCGGGTACATCGCCGGCGGCGAGATCCGGCTGAACGGCTCGGACCTGGTCAAGCTCTCAGCCGCCGAGCTGCGCAAGGTCCGCGGCAACGAGATCGGAATGGTCTTCCAGGACCCGATGACCTCGCTGAACCCGACGATGACGATCGGGCGCCAGATCGCCGAGGTCGTGCTCACGCACCGTGAGGTCTCCAAGGAGCAGGCGATGAAGCGCGCCGCCGAGGTGCTCGACCTGGTCGGCCTGCCGCGCCCCGCGGAGCGCCTTCGCGACTTCCCGCATCAGCTTTCCGGCGGGCTGCGCCAGCGGGTGATGATCGCCATGGCGCTGGCCTGCGACCCCAAGCTGCTGATCGCCGATGAGCCGACAACCGCGCTCGACGTGACGATCCAGGCGCAGATCCTCGACCTGCTCGACCGGATCAAGCGAGACCTCGGGATGGGGATCATCCTGATCACCCACGACATGGGAGTGATCGCCGGCCGAGCCGATCGGGTGGCCGTGATGTACGCCGGGCGCAAGGTCGAGACGGCCGAGACCGTGGAGCTGTTCACGCACGTCCGCCACCCCTACACAGAGGCGCTGCTGGCCTCGATCCCGCAGCTCGATCAGGACTCGAGCCAGGAGCTCTACTCGATTCCCGGGATTCCGCCGGATCTGCGCCGGCCGCCGGTGACCTGCCGCTTTGCCCCGCGGTGCGCGTTTGCCACCGAGCAGTGCCGTCGCGAAGATCCACCGCTGGCCGGAGATGACCCGAAGCATCCCTACGCCTGCTTTCACCCACGCAACTCATCGGCCGCGGCCATCGGGGAGCTGGGCGCGTCGCTGCTGGCGCAGGCCGAGCAGAACAAGACCCTGATGGCCTCGTTCGCCCGGGAGCTCGAGTTGCTCGAGACCGCAGCCGAGCCGCAGGACGCGCCGGCCCCGACGAGCGACGGCGGCGGCCCGGAGTTCATCCTCGAGTTCAGAGACGTGAGCAAGGAGTTCCCGGTCACCGCCGGCGCGGTTCTACGCCGGCGGATTGGGGCGGTCCACGCGGTCACCGAGGTGAACCTCGCGGTCAAGCCGGGCGAGACGCTCGGCCTGGTCGGCGAGTCGGGCTGCGGCAAGACCACGCTGGGCCGGATGGGCGTC
Organism: Solirubrobacterales bacterium; assembly: GCA_019240305.1. Lineage (GTDB taxonomy): Bacteria > Actinomycetota > Thermoleophilia > Solirubrobacterales > Solirubrobacteraceae > Palsa-465. The sequence continues at coordinate 1,944 of JAFAYP010000372.1, read as the reverse complement.
GGCCTGGAGGCACCCACGGGGGGCCGGGTGCTGTTCGGAGGAACCGACCTGGGGGCGCTCAAGCCGGCCCGCTTTCGCGAGCTTCGACGTGACCTCCAGTTCATGTTCCAGGACCCCTACTCCTCGCTCGATCCGCGCATGCGGGTCAGGGAGATCATCTCCGAGCCGCTCGACATCGCCAGGCGCGGCACCCCCAAGGCGCGCAACGAGACGGTCCACCGCCTGCTTCACGACGTCGGGCTCGCCTATGACGCGATCAACCGCTACCCGCACGAGTTCTCCGGAGGCCAGCGCCAGCGGCTCGGCCTCGCCCGGGCGCTCGCGCTGAACCCCAAGGTGATCGTGGCCGACGAGCCGGTATCCGCGCTCGACGTCTCGATTCGCTCGCAAATCCTCAACCTGATGCAGCGGCTGCAGGCGAGCTACGGCCTGACCTACATCGTGATCTCGCACGACCTGTCGGTGGTCAAGTACCTGGCCGACCGGATCGGCGTGATGTACCTCGGACGGCTGGTCGAGGTGGGTCCGTCCCGCGAGATCTACGCCAGCCCCGCCCACCCCTACACGGCCGGCCTGCTCGAAGCCATCCCGGTTCCGAACCCCGAGCTCGCGCGGAACAGGGAGCGCGGCGTCGCCGTTCGCGGCGAGCTCCCTTCGCCGGTCCACCCGCCCTCCGGCTGCCGTTTCCGCACCCGCTGCCCCCGCGCCCAAGAGAAGTGCGCCGAGGTCGTTCCGCCGCTGCGCCGGTTCGGCGAGGGGCATCTCGCGGCCTGCCACTTCCCGATGCAGGAGCCGCTCCCCGAGGCCGGGCTCAAGCCGCCTCCAGACCGCTGACCTTCCCATCGCCGGCACCGAGCAGGACGTTCCCGGCCGCGGTTCGCCGGTAGAGCACGACACGCCCCACGCGGTGGCGTTCGATCAGCCCCGCTTCGTGGAGAACCGTGAGGTGCTGGGAGATGCTGCTCGGGACCACCTCCAGTCGGCACGCCAGGTCGGTCGTCGAGCACGGCCGCTCGAGCGAGGCCAGGATCGTCGCGCGCCGAGCCCCGAGCAGCGCGGCGAGCCCCTCGGGGGCCGGCTCGACCGGCTCCCACACCAGTCCACATCCTCGCGCGGGATAGATCAGCGTCGGCTGCCACGGAGCCTGCTCGACGATTGCCACGGCCGGCCACACGAACACGCTGGGGACAAGCAGCAGGCCGCGGCCGTGCAAATCGAGCGACCCCCGCCAGGACTTGTCGATCACGAGCCGGGCGTCCTTGTAGCGAATCGAGTGGTCGAGGTCCGCGAACAGGGCCTTGAGGCCTCCGCCGGCCACCTGCTGCGCGCGCCACAGCACATCGCCCTCGAGTCGCGTCCGGATCCGCTCCCAGTGAGGCTCCAGCACCCGCTGCCAATAGCAGCGCACGAGGTCGGCCAGCTCCACGATCGCCGCCTCGGGCGCCTCCACGAACCTCTCGATCGCGGACGGCACGCCGCCGTGGCCGTGGGCGGACAGGATTTCGGCTCTGATCTGATCCGCGGGCGTGGCCAACATGTGTGCGAGCTCCGCCTCGAGCTCGCCGCACGGTCCCTCCGGCGGCGGGTGGATGAAGTCCGGGCTGGACCCCTGCGGCGGCTGGAGCGCATACAGCATCCGCAGATCGAGATCCCGCACGCGAGCGCGCGCGTCCCCGAGCCACGTCGGGTGAAGCGCCTCCGCTGCCGGGTTCTGCAGGGCCCGGACGCTCTGCCAGAGCTCGATCAGCGGCGAGACGCCGAAGCGAACGCTGGCCAGATCCAACGGCCCGAATTCAATTGTCAGCATGTCCGCGACCCAGCATCCGCGGACCCGTTTACCGCTGGCTTACAGGTCGCTGACAGACCCGGTCAGGAGCCCTTTTTGCGGCGTGGGATCTTCTACAGGAGCGCGAGCTGGCGCTCACGCCAGGCCGCGTCGAACGC
>JAFAYP010000305.1 GCA_019240305.1 Solirubrobacterales bacterium | reverse complement strand
CGACGGTCGCGCTCGCCGCCGCGAGCGAACACTGGGTGAGCACCGCCGCCAGCGCGGTCGCCACACTCGCCCTGATCAGCTTCACCGGGGTCTACAACCAGGTCAGCAGGCCGGTGAACACCGCCCTGACCGCAGCGGCACTCGCCGGCCGAGTGCCTGACGACGCCCGAGAACTCCAGGCCCGCTGGGACTCGGTCATCAACGCGCGCGTCGCGCTGCAAACCATCGCACTCGCCGCACTGTCCGTCTCGCTCGCCGCAGCCTGACCCCACAGCGCGGCGATGGCACGATACTCAAAGCCACCTTGTCCCCGGTGCTGTCGTCCACCCGGCGGTCTGCCCGGGCCGGGATGGGCGACTGGCGATCCCATAAAGGAGCGGAGCGGGGTCATCTTGTTCGATGACCGAGGCTAGGTCGGTCCGGTAGCCATCTTGGTCGTTACGAGTGGATCGCTGACCGTCAAGCCGTGACCCACGCATCGCGAACGCAGGTTCACTGGACTAGCCGCCGGTGCACCTTGGTTGTCGCCACGAGGACCACGGCGGCGCGAGTCGCCGGAGGAGCCTGGCGAGCTCGCTAGTCGCTGCGCCTTGACTCGTCAGCGTGGACGCTGCTGACGGACCTCCCTATCGAAGCAACAGGACGTTTCGTCCGCATCCGCCCCGTCGTTCGAGAAGGGAAATACTTTGCGATCACGGCTTCGCGTCGCCGATCAGCTGATGCGTCACTTGAACGATCCCTGCGTAAAGCCGAACGAAGCCTGAGCACTCCGGGGGCGCTGAGGCGTTGCGCAAGATTCGCGCGCTTTCGCTCCCGCGGACGCGCACGAGTCGGATGCGAATTTCTTATCAGGAGGATGGCAGGAGGTCGGATGTGGCGCGGATGCGTGTGATCCGTCCGTCTGTCACGTGGGTCCAGTTTGCGATCGGCCTCGCTGACTCGTCGCCTGTGCGTACTTCGATCCAGGTCAGTACGTCGTCCCCGTCGACCCATATGTGCTGGATGTCGACCGAGGTGACAAGACTGGATGCCTGATGGAAGGCGGCCATGCACTGCTCGGCGGTGATGGCACGCCAGCTTGGTCCCTCCCAGCTGACGTCATCGGCGAGCAGCCCGCGGAACCGATCGGCGTCGCGCGCCTGCCAAGCGGCGAAGTAGGCCAACGCTATGTCTCGTGCGGTCACCGAGCGCCGCGTTCGGGAGTTGTCGGGGGATCGAAGAAGAAGGTCACGGTTACTGTTTCGCGACCGATAGATCTGCGGTGAGCGGCTTCTGATCGCTCACACGCGCGAGCTCGTTCCAGAGCGCGTCTTCGCGATCGGGGTTGTATGACTCCGGGGAGGAGGCTTCAACTTTGGCTCCGTTGATATAGGCGCCGCTTTCGGCGCTAATGGGGTCCAGCGCGGCGGCGGCGAGGTCGGCGCCCGAGACCTTCAGGCTGCGGGCGTAGGGCGTGAGCGTCATCACGGGCATCACGCGTGAGAACAGAAAGCGGGTGATCGCGCCCGATTCGCGGACGAGTCCGGTGCCGGGGACGAGGCCCGGGTTGAACGAGAACACATCGACCCCGTCGGGCAGCCGTCGAGCGAGGGCGTGGGTCAGGTAGATCAGGCCGAGCTTGCTGGTCGAGTAGGCGGTGCGGCCTGCCGCGGCGCCGTCGGCGTCCCTGGTGGTCACGGGGGTCGCTAAGCCGGCGGGGTCCTGCCACTTGGGTGCGGGGACCATGCCCATGTTGTGCTTGAGATCGCCGAAATGGGTGTCGCTGGTGGTCAACACGATCCGAGCCGGAGCCGTGAAGTGCTCTCGCAGCTCCTCCACGAAGACATAGTTGGCCAGAACGTTGACGGCGAAGGTCATTTCGATCCCGTCAGCGCTGCGGTTGCTCGCGCTGAGGTATTGCAGGCCGGCGTTCCCGATAAAGCCGGCGAGGGGCGGCAGGGCTTGGCTGTCGAGGCCGCGCTTGATCTCCCGGGCGGCGGCCCGGATGGACTCCAGCGATGAGAGGTCGGCGGTCGCGCCGCTGACGTGCGGATGATTGGTGCTCTCGCCGAGTTCGCGCGCGAGGGTTGCCGCGCCGGAGCGGGCGACGATCACGAGGTGGACGCCCGGCGAGGCGGTGAGCAGTCGTGCTGCCGCGACCTTCCCGATTCCGCGGCTCGCGCCGGTCATCACATAGGTGCGCATCCCTATGGGCGCTTGGCTCTTCATTTGGGCCTCCGTTCGTACTGGGACGCAGTACCGTAGCAGACCTAGTTCCAAGCGCCGAGTACACTTGCCGCGATGGACGACCGACCTTCGCTGGCGGAGCGCAAGCGCCTCCAAGCGCGCGACCGCATCGTGCGCGCGGCCGAGGACCTGTTCGCCGAGCGCGGTTTTGCCGCCGTGTCGGTTGCCGAGATCGCCGACCGCGCCGATGTCGGTCGCACCACTTTCTTTCGCTACTTCGGAGACAAACAGGAGGTCGTGTTCGCCCAGGAACAGGACCTGCTCGCCACGATCGCGTCGGCGCGATCAGAGATCGATGCTTCGATCCCATCGACTCTTCAGGAGGCAATCTCACAACTGAGCGACATCGTCGTCGCTCTATGCGCTCGGGCCACTCAAGACCCAATGGCCTTCTCCCGCCACTGCGAGCTTGTCGAGAGCAACCCCGAACTGCGGGCCCGCGAGGCGTTGAAGATGCAACAGTTCTCCCAGCAGCTTGCCGAGATCCTGGTTAGCCGCGGCGCCGACAGCGATACCGCCGTCCTCGCCTCCCAGATCGCGCAAGCGTGCTATCAAACCGCGCGAGCCCGCGTGGGCAACGACCCGCGCACGCTGGCGATGCAGGCGCAAGCCGCGTTTGAGGAAACGCTAAATCTCGGCTGCTCTCCAAGACCGTGACGCTCGTTTGCGAGGCTGCGCGCTAACGGCTCCTTCGTCGCCGATGCAATCCCCGGCGCGGACTCGCGCCGGATGTCGAAAGGAGTCGTCGTCCACGTCGCTGCGCGGCAGCCGCGTGACGCCTATATGGGTCACGCCGGCTTGGCTACCCCTCTCCGCGCGTAGAGCGGCAGTCAGATCCGGAGTGCCGGTATGGGGCGATCGAGAAGTCTTGTTGAAGCAGCGCTCACTGCCTCTCGTATGCGCCGCGGGCATCGCCTACATGGCGCCTCTCCGACCAGGCTGACGACCTAACGTCATCGCTTCAGCGTGCCGGCGGCGACGATTCGCAACAGTCCCTTGCACTGGCCGGCGTCGAGCTCACCTTCCTCGACGGCAGTTGCCACTCCGCAGACGAGCACACAGACGAGCCGCGGATCGGCGTCATCGCGGAGCGCTTCCTGGTCACGAAGTCGCTCAAAGACGGTGCTGTTGGCGGCATCGAGGATCTTCCAGCGCCGGGCCCACAGCGCGTCGCGGCTGCGCAGAGCCCGAAGCAGACGCGCGGGACCACCCGCGTAGACGCTGATATGTGCGACGAGGTCGTCAAACCACGCGGGCAGGAGCGCCTCGGGGTCGTCGTGAGTTCTCACAGCGCGGTCGGCCGCGCGCTGCAGTTCGGCCTCCCAGTTTTCCATGCACGCGTCGATGAGGTGCTCGCGAGTTGGGAAATGGCGGTACAGCGTCCCAGGCCCCACGCTGGCCAACTTGGCGATCTTGTTGAGCGAGGCCTCTGTGCCTTCGTTTCCGAAGCACTGGGTCGCGACCTTGATGATCCGAGCGTGGGCGATCTGAGCGTCAGAGCGCATGGGTGTCAGCGTACTACTCGGGCTTGACAAGCGGAGAAGGTCTCCGTACGGTGAGGTACATAAGCGGAGAAGGTCTCCTATTACGGCAGCGAAAGCGCGTCGTCGGAGTCATCTGCCTGGACGCCGAGGAGGGGCTATGGGTGGCCGATGCGATCCACAACCGCGATCCTGCGAGTGACCGAGCGGCCGGAATCACCGACACGATCGAGGTCGATGCTGGGGTATTCGGGTGCATGCTCGGCGGAAGCGACGGGTGCATCCTCTACCTGTGCGTCGCGCCGGACCCTGAGCCAACCGCACGCATGGAAGCCCGCGACACGCGCTTGCTCGCGATACCCGTCGAGCGCCCGCGAGCGGGCCGCCCCTGATCGCTGCGGCCTCTCGCTCTAACCAACTATCCAGCAAAGGAGCGTCATGTCACACACTGACGCCAAGGTCATCGCAATCACCGGCGCCAGCAGCGGGATCGGTCAGGCGACCGCCGAGCTGCTGGCTCGCCACCGAGCCCGAATCGTTCTCGGCGCGCGCCGCGAGGATCGACTCGCCGCGCTGGCCCAACGCCTAAGCCAGGAAGGCGCGCGGGTTGCCTGGCGCGCCACCGACGTCACCCGCCGGCAGGACCTAGAAGGCCTCGTTGCGCTGGCCACCGAACGGTTCGGCCGGCTCGACGTGCTCATCAACAACGCTGGAATCGGCCCCATCTCGCCGCTCGACGACCTCCGAGTCGACGAGTGGGATGCGATGATCGACATCAACCTGCGGGGAGTCCTCTACGGCATCGCTGCCGCGCTGCCGGTGTTCCGCTCCCAGCAGTCAGGACACTTCGTCAACGTCGCGTCAACGGCCGTACACCGCATCACCCCCGCGCAAGGTGTCTACGCCGCCACGAAGACCGGCGTTCGCGTGCTCTCGGAGGCCCTGCGACAAGAGGCCGGGGACTCCCTGCGGGTCACCGTCATCTCCCCCGGGTTCACCAACACCGAATTCGCCCACGACATCACCAACCCCGAGACCAAAGCGCAAATCGCGATGGGCAAGGCCACGATGGCGATTGGACCGGAAGCGATCGCCGAGGCGATCACGTACGCAATCGAGCAGCCCGCTCACGTTGACGTCGGCGAGATCATCGTCCGCCCCACAGCCCAAGCCTGAAGCACCGACCAACCGGAGACTGTCTCCAATAGCGCGCTTGAAAGCTTGGTGGCCGGTAGCTAACCGGAGAAGCTCTCCTGTTATGAACTCACTCAAGACTCTTGATCCCGCAGTGCAGCTGTGCACATCCAGATCAAGGAGGCAACCATCGGTGGTGGCGTAGATGTGTGGGCAGCCAACGGTGTTTCTTGCCGTCGTTTGCGTTGTTAGCGAGCGGGGTGTCGAGCGGGTCGAGCAAGACGTGATCGTCGTTTCGATCGACCGATGTATTTCGCGCCGGGGCGCGATGCTGGTGCCGGTTCCCAGGGCGGGCTGATCGGCGGACGCTCTTGCTTCGCGCGCAAGGAGGTCAGCGTTCGGCGCCATCCGGGTGCCTGCGCGGGGCTGTCGTCCCTCCCTGTGCCCCGGACGGTCGTCGAACGATTCTCGGGCTCGGGCAGTGGGCCAGCTGTTCTTGCTCTCATGGGTCGTCGACCCTTACGCCTGCGTTGAGGAGCCGGTGAACCATCTTTTCCCATCCTCCGGCGAGGCGCTCGAGTGGCATCTGCCGCTCCTTCAGTTGGTGCAGCACGAGCTCCGCGGTCAGCGGGGCGAGCAGCACGTCGGCGAGGTAGTCGGCGTCGAGGTCGGGGGCGGCCTCGGCAATGAGAAGCATCACGTGGGTCCGGTATGCCGCGTAGGGGCCGGCGTGCAGGCGTCCGCCGGAGATTGACGGGCGCTCTGAAGCCAGGATGAGATCACCGTTGTCGGCGACGTGCTCCAGCAGGCCGTGCCCGAAGGCGATGAGCCGCTCACAGGGCAAAGCGCCCGGCCCGAGGGGCGCCGGCCCCCGAATGAAATTCTCCTGAAAGGCGCTGCTCGAAGCATCCAGCAGCGCTAGGGCGAGCGAGGCTCGGTCGCCGAAGCGGCGAAAGAGCGTGCCCTTTCCGACTCCCGCCTCAGCTGCGATCGCGTCCATCGACGTGCACGCCACCCCGTCCCGCGCGAACAGACGTCCTGCCGCGGCGAGGATCCGCTGTCGGTTGCGGGCAGCGTCGGCGCGCTCACAAGGCGTCGAGGCAAGTGGCAGCTCTAGGGAGGACATGGAGAGCATCCGGTGATGAGCGGATTCTATCCTGCAACGGGACTACGGTCCGTTTGTGTTAGGCTCAACACAAGCGGACTACGGTCCGAGATCTCTCCCCGAAGGAGGCCAGCATGGCTACAGACACTGAGGCGCCCGGTGCCACCGAGGTCCCCAGCGGCACTTGGAAGGTCGATCCCGTCCACTCCGTAGCGAACTTCTCCGTCCGCCACATGATGGTGGGAACGTTTCGCGGCGAGTTCACCGACTTCGACGCGACCCTCGAGAACGGCCGCCTTACCGGCACCGTCAAGGTCGCATCGCTCTCCATCAAAGACGAGCGGCTCCGCGGCCATCTGCTTTCACCGGACTTCTTCGACGCCGAGCGTTACCCGGAGATCACGGTCGAGTCCTCATCCCTCACGGTCGACAACGGTGAGTTGAGGAGCGAGGGTACGCTCACGCTCAAGGGACAGAGCACCCCGATCACGTCAACCGGGCGGCTCGCCGGACCGTTCGTGACCCTCGGCGAAGTCGAGAAGATCGGGCTCGATCTCCAGACGACCGTCGATCGCGATGCCGTCGGCCTGCAGTGGAACGCGCCGCTTCCCCAGGGCGGAGTAGTTCTCGGTCAGGAGGTGACGATCGCCGTCACGCTCGAGCTGGCGATCGCCGACGACGAGGATTGATCTAGTGCGGCTCCTCGGCGTCGTTGGCTCGCTGCGCGCCGACTCCCACAACCGACGCCTGCTCCGGGCGGCAGCCGATGAGCTGCCGCCCGATGTCGAACTGGTCGTCTTCGACAAGCTCAAAGCAGTCGAGCCATTCGACGAAACCGATGAGCGGTCGAGCGGGGGCGGTCTCCCCGGCGCTGACACTTTCCTCGAGGCGATCCGTGAGGCAGACGCCGTCCTCTTCGTCACCCCGGAATACAACGGGTCGACGCCTGGCGTGCTGAAGAACGCAGTCGACTGGGCGTCTCGCCCCACGCCGGCCACCTCGGCTCTCGCCGGTAAACCGGTGGCGGCCATCGGCGCGAGCACCGGCATGTTCGGCGCCACTTGGGCGCAGGCCGAACTGCGCAAGTCTCTCGGTCTTGCCGGCGCACGCGTGCTGGACGCCGAGCTCGCCGTGCCCGAAGTCGAGCAAGCGTTCAGCGCAGACGGACGTCTCACGCGCCGCGCAACCCGACGCCGCCTGCGCGAGATCCTCACCGCGCTCACCGGCGAGGTCTCTCACGAGCGCAACGTCAGCTGATAGCGCGGCACCACAGCCGCTCTGGCGCTCACACCCCGGCACCCGATCACCCGCACGCGCGCGACGCCTGCACGCGTCGTAGAGCCACCTCGCGAAGCGAGACTCCTGACCGGCGCGCGGCTCGACCAGTCTTGAGGTGAGAGCAGGTTCGGTGGACGGGAGTTGCGCTGCGGCCCTTGAGGAGGCCGCGGCGGCGAAGCATCGAGAGATAGTGTGATAACACAAATTCGTGTTATTACAGTCAGACGTGTATAGTCGTCGTCGTGCCGTCCGATGGCGAGATCACGTTTGCGGACCACGCGGGGCGACTCTTCGCCCGCCGGTACGGCATGCCACCAATGGTTGGCCGCCTGATCGGCTATCTCGCGGTGTGCGACCCGCGCGAGCAGAGCATCGGCGAGCTGGCGGAGTCGCTGCTCGCGAGCCGGAGCGCGATCGCGAACGCGGTCAGTTACCTGGAGAACCTCACCCTGGTGGAGCGTTCTCGGGCCGCGGGGGAGCGGATGGACCGGGTGCGTATCACCATGTCCTCGTCTCACGCAATGGGCTTCGATGTCTCCGAGTACGAGGAGCAGGCCGAGCTCGCCCGAGAGGGCCTGCGCGTTCTCGCCGATGCCGCACCGCAGCGGCGAGCGGTGGTGTTGGAGTGGGCTGCGTTCGCGGACTTCCTGGTTGAGCGGATGCCGATCCTGAAGCAGGAATGGGAAGCCCGCCGCGAGGCGCTGCGCGCTGCGGGCGAGCTTCCCGACCCGACCTCACCGCAGTGAGGGAGGAGCCGATGGCAAGTGCTTTGGGCGCGGCGGCGGGGATCGTCGCCTCGGATCTGGTATCGGGCCGACGAACCCGGCGACTGGGTCGGTGCGTGGTTTGGTCGCGGGCGACTCGAGACGGACATCGCCTCTTGTTATGAGGAGATTCCGCCGATCGGTTGATGTCAGCGATCGAGCAGCGGATCTGTGACCCGACCCTCCGGTCTACAGCTTCCACGTCACCGCTAGAAGATGATCTGGCGAAGGTCGAGTTCGGGTGTGGTGTAGTGGGATTTTCCGCCGCGGAGTGTTGTGAGTTCATCGGTGATGATGTGCCGGACGTTTGTCAGCAGCCGTCGTTCGTCGCTGCGTCGCCAGGCGATGGCGATCTGCACGCTGTGGGTGGCGCCGAGGAGTTGGCGGTAGACGGCTCCGCCGATCCGCATCAGTTGTGCGGAGGCGGGTACGAGCGCGACTCCGGCGTCGGCGGCGACGAAGCTCACGAGGGTGGAGGTTTCTCCCACCTCGGTCGCCACGGTTGGGGAGAAGCCGTGCTCTGCGCAGGTCGCGGCGACGGCGTCGTGAACGACCGATCGGAAATGTGAGGGGTAGGTGATGAAGGGTTCGTCCTTGAGGCGGCTGACTGGTATTCGGTCTTGGCGCGCGAGGGGATGGTTAGCCGGCAAGACGGCGACGAGCGGCTCGGAGCCGATCGGTTCGAGTTGGAGACCGGGATGGTTGAGGGGTGGGCGCAGGAGGCCGAGGTCGAGGCGGCCGCTGAGAAGGCCTTCGACTTGATCGGGGGTGAGCATCTCGCCGTGCAGCTGCAGCCGGAGGCGCGGCAGCCGGGCGCGCAGGGCCTTGGCCAGCAGGGGCAGCAGTAGGTAGGTCATCGAGCCGGTGAATCCGACGTCGAGGTGCCCGAGTTCGCCGGCGGCCGTAGCGCGGGCGTCTTCGACGGCTTGGGTGGCGGCGGCCAATGCTTCCCGCGCCCGTGGGAGGAACGCCTCGCCGGCGGGCAGGAGCGTGACGCGGCGGGTGGTGCGTTCGAGCAGCCCGACACCGAGCTCGGCCTCCAGCGAGCGGATCGACTGAGACAACGGGGACTGGGAGATCTGCAGCCGTGCGGCGGCGCGGCCGAAGTGCAGTTCTTCGGCGACGGCGATGAAGGCCCTGAGGTGGCGCAACTCCACAAGGCAACAGATTATGCTGTCTCACGACTTAGTCAAGTCGAGATCAGTCCCACTGAAGTCGCGAACGAGATAGTTTCCTGGCTTGTCAGCCGTCCACGACTAGGAGTGAGAGACATGGCGACCGAGACTGGCCCTCAATCGTCGACTTCTTCGACCGTCGGTCCGCTTACCGGCGAGGAATATCTGGAGTCGGTTCGCGATCGTCGCGAGATCTGGGCCTACGGCGAGCGGGTGGACGACGTCACCACGCATCCGGCGTTCCGAAACGCGGCGCGGATGATCGCTCGCATGTACGACCAGCTGCACGACCCGGCGTACCGGGATGTGCTGACCACGCCGACCGATACGGGATCGGGGACGTTCACTCACCCGTTCTTTCGTACTCCGCATGCGGTCGAGGACTGCGTGGCCGACCGGGACGCGATCGCCGAGTGGGCGCGGACCAGCTATGGCTGGATGGGCCGTTCCCCCGATTACAAGGCGGCGTTTCTGGGGACCCTCGGCGCTAATTCGGGGTTCTATGAGCCCTATCAGGACAACGCCAAGCGCTGGTATCGAGACGCGCAGGAGCGCTGTCTTTATTTCAACCACGCGATCGTCAATCCACCGGTGGACCGCGACAAGGGCGTCGATCAAGTCCGCGACGTCTACATCCACGTTGACCGCGAGACCGATGAGGGGCTGGTGGTGTCCGGGGCGAAGGTGGTGGCCACCGGATCTGCGCTGACGCATTTCAACTTCATCGCCCACTACGGCGCCGCGCCGATCAAGACCAAAGACTTTGCGGTGATCTTCGCGGTGCCGATGGACGCGGCGGGGGTGAAGCTGATCTGCCGGCCGTCCTACGCGTATGCGGCGGAGGTGATGGGCAGTCCGTTCGACTACCCGCTTTCCAGCCGACTCGATGAGAACGACTCGATCCTCGTGTTCGAGGAGGTGCTCGTCCCCTGGGAGAACGTGTTCGTCTACGGCGACGTCGACAAGATCAACACCTTCTTCCCGGCTTCGGGATTTGTCCCGCGCTTCACCTTCCACGGGTGCGTGCGCTTCGCGGTCAAGCTGGACTTCATCGCCGGGCTGATGCTCAAGGGCGTGGAGGCCACGGGCGCGAAGGACTTCCGTGGCGTGCAGGCGCGGGTCGGCGAGCTGCTCGCCTACCGCAACATGTTCTGGGCGTTCTCCGACGCCATGGCGCGCAACCCCGACCCCTGGATCGGCGACGCGGTGCTGCCCAATGAGGAGACCGGGCTGGCCTATCGCGTGTTCGCGACCACCGCGTACCCGCGGGTCAAGGAGATCATCGAGCAGGATCTCGGCTCAGCGCTCATCTATCTCAATTCCCACGCGGTCGACTTCAAGTCCGAGATCCGCCCGACGCTGGACAAGTACGTGCGCGGCTCCAACGGCTATGACGCCGTCGAGCGGGTCAAGCTGATGAAGCTCCTCTGGGACGCGATGGGCTCGGAGTTCGGTGGGCGCCATGAGCTGTATGAGCGCAACTACGCCGGCAACCACGAGAACATCCGCCTGGAGGTGCTGCTCAGCGCCACCGCCAGCGGCAAGGTTGACGAGTACAAGGGCTTCGCTGACCGGTGCTTGGCCGAGTACGACCTTGACGGATGGACCGCACCGGACCTCATCAACCCAACCGACGTCAACCGATTCATGGGCACCGGCCGGCGCTGAGGCGATGACTGTCGTCACTGTCGGCACGTTTGACGGGGTCCATGCCGGGCATCGAGCGCTGCTCGCCGATGCCCGGCGGCAGGCCGACGGGCGCGGCAAGTCGCTGGTCGCGGTGACCTTCTCGCCGCGACCGGACGTCGCGCTCGGTCGCGCGCGACGTCCGCTGCCCGACCTCTGCTCGGTCGCGGAGCGGGTCGCGCGGCTACGAGCGGCCGGCGCTGATCACGTCGAGATCCTCAGCTTCACCGCAGAGCTGATGCGCCAGTCTGCCGCGCAGTTCGTCGCTGGCCTGCGCGAGCGCCATCGGATGACCGTGTTGTGTGTGGGTTCGGAGTTCCGCTGCGGACGCGGCGGTGCGGGTGACCTCACGGCGCTGCGGGCTCTGGGGGTCGAGGTCTGTGCGGTGCCGGTGCTGGGGCGTCCGGGACTCACGGCCAAGATCAGCTCCAGCACGATTCGTCGTGCCGTGGCCGCTGGGGTCCCCGCCCCGCTCGCGATACACGGCTGGGCTCCCGTGCTCGGCCACGAGATGGCGGAGGCGACATGAACGATCTCGACCCGCGCGCCTTGCGCGACACCCTCGGTCGATTCGCGACTGGAGTCACGGTCGTCTCGACCGCTGCGAAAGGCGCGGTTCACGCGATGACGGCGAACGCCTTCACGGCGGTGTCGCTGCAGCCACCGCTGATCCTCGTTTCGGTGGACAACCGCGCGCGGATGCACCAGATGCTGCCCGACACCCGCCGCTACGGGGTGTCGGTGCTGGCCACCGAGCAGGAGCGGCTGGCGATGCATTTCGCCGGCCGTCCCGATCCTGAACAGCCAGACCCGTTCGTCTGGACGGACGATACGCCTGTCGTTGACGGCGCGATCGCGCACTTCGTCTGCGACTGCTACGCCGAGCACGAGGCCGGCGACCACACCCTCTACGTCGGTCAGGTTCGCGGCTTCTCCGCCCGGGTAGGCCAGCCGCTGCTATTTCACTCCGGCCAGTTCGCTCGTGTGGCCAACGAGCCCGTGTTCACGAGCTGGGGATGGTGACGCCATGAGCATCCAGGGTGACGTGCTTTCCACGACAATCGCGTCAACCGACGCTCGGGTGGTCGCCGTCGAGGCGATCCCGGTCGCCTTGCCGCTGCGTCGCTCGGTCGGGTTCGCGTCGGGCACGATCACCATTGCCGACAACGTCCTGGTCCGCGTCTACAGTGACGCCGGGCTGGTCGGCTGCGCGGAGGCCCAGCCGCGCCCCTACACCTATGGAGAGACGCAGGGGTCGATCCTCCGTGCGGTGCGCGACTGGTTCGCGCCGCGGTTGGAGGGCGTCGATCCAGTCGCGCATGAGCGCGCGCGGGCGGTCTGTGCCGGTCTGTCTGGCAACCGCTGCGCCCGTGCCGCGGTTGAGGTCGCGCTGGCCGATCTCGCCGGCCAGTTGGTCGGTGTTTCCTGTGGCCGGATGCTCGGTGGCGCAAGCGACTCGCTGCCGGTCGCGTGCATGATCAGCTTCGGCACTCCAGAGGAGATGGCCCAAGATGCGGTCGCTCTACACGAGCGGCTCGGCATCACCACCTTCAAGGTCAAGGTGGGCCGCGACGTCGCGCTTGACGTGGCGAGCGTCCGCGCGGTCCGCGAGGCCGTGCGGGATGCGACGCTCTACGTCGACGCCAATCGCGGCTGGACCCTCGCGCAGGCCCGTGAGGCTCAGCCGGCACTGCTCGAACTGGGCGTGCAGGCAATCGAGGAACCGCTTGATCTTGCCGACGCTGCAGGCCGCCAGCAGCTGAGCGAGGCCTCGCCGATACCGATCGGCGGCGACGAGAGCTGTCTCAGCCTCACCGACGTCGCTCGCGAGGTCGCGGGCCCTGTCAGCCAGGTGAGCATCAAGATCGCGCGCACGGCATTCGTCGAATCCGCGGCGATCCTCGCATATTGCCGCGCGACCGCCACCCGCGCGATTATCGGCAGCCAGTACGAGGGTGCGCTCGGCGCGTGGGCCTCGATCGCCTTTGCCGCAAGCGACGCCGAGCTGGCCACGACCCCGATCGAGGCCGCCAACTTCCTCGACCTCGCGGGCGACCTCGTCACACCGCCGGAGATCGTCGACGGGCGCGTCACCGTGCCTGATCAGCCGGGGCTCGGTGTGCTTGTCGATCCCGGTGCGCTCAGCCGCTACCGCAGTGACGGCTGATGCTTTTCATGGCCGAGATGGAGGTCCGGCTGCCTCCTGACATGGAGCCCGAACGGGCCCAGCAGCTCCGAGACCGCGAGCGGGCCTACTCTCAGGCCGCACAGGCTGATGGTCGGTGGCCGCAGTTGTGGCGCGTTGCGGGCCGAAACGCCAACGTGAGCATCCTCGACGTCGACTCCGTCGACGAATTGCACGAGCTGCTCTCCGGGCTACCGCTGTTTCCCTACCTCGACATTCGCGTCACCCCGCTCGCGCGCCACCCCAACGCACTTTGATCAACACCAGGAGGAGAGCCATGTCTGACCGAGCCAACCTGCTTATCAGCGACGTCCTGCAGAAACTGCACGAGGTCATCGTTGAGCACGACGTCACCTATGACGAGTACCAGGGGGTCAAGCAGTGGTTGATTGATGTCGGTGAAGCCGGCGAGTGGCCGCTGTTCGGCGACGTCTACATCGAGCACTGGGTCGAGGAGCAAAACTTCAGCGACCGCGCGGGCTCGCAAGGCACCATCCTTGGCCCATTCCACCTGCCGGGCGCTCCCCACCTCCACGCCCCGTTCGAGCTTCCCCATCGTCTCGAGGAGAAGGGCGATCCCACGCTCGTCACCGGGCGCGTTCTGGACACCGACGGCAATCCGCTCGCCGGCGCCAACCTTGACGTGTGGCAGGCCGACGCGGACGGCCGTTACTCGAGCTTCATGCCAGGCCCGCCTGACGGCAACCTTCGCGGCCAGGTGACCGCCGACGAGAACGGTCACTACGAGTTCCGGACGGTCATCCCCGGTCCGTACACGATTCCGCTCGACGGCCCGACGCACGCGATGACGGCGGCCGCCGGATGGAGCCCTTGGCGCCCAGCGCACATCCACCTCATCATCTCCGCCGGCAACCTCGAACCGCTCGTCACCCAGCTGTTCATCGACACCAGCGACTACCTCGACTCCGACGTCGCCAGCGCCGTCAAGGCCGAGCTCGTCGTCCACCCCGAACGCGCCGAGAACGGCACCCTGAAGATCGACTACAACTTCGTGCTCGCCCCCGCGAAGGCGCCAACGGCCGTCTCCTGATCCCATCAACGGCGCGTCGCCGCGACAAACCTGATGAGCAGTCCCCGCCATCGACGCCGGGCCTACTCGCCAACGCACACCACAGCGGCATTAGACCAGACCACGCACGAGTGGAGCGCCCCGCCATAGGCTCCGTCAAGGCCGCCGAGGACGCGGACCAGAAGGTGATGAGCGCGTCTTCCGATGCGTCCGGTTCGGAGAACTCCGTCGAGCCTTGCCGACGGCCGCAAAGGTGGCCGCAGCGAGAAGACCGAGGCCGTTCGCCCCACCGCTGTCAAGACGAATCGCCGCCGTCCCCGACGTGGCCCCTCGACGCGCGTGCCGGCGACGTTCGACCCGCCCTGGTCGCCGCCGCGATGACCAGCGCGTTCAGCGCCGCGCGCAATCGCCGGCTGGGGCGGCGCCGTCGCCCGCTCAGCCACGGGGAGACGCTGGAGGTCCTCGAGGCCGCCCTCACCTTCCTCGCCGGCGCCGGACTGCGCGCAGGCGGCGGCGATGATTGACCGCCCAGCCAGGATCGGGCTCGACCGCCCGCTGAGGACCGCGATCATCGGCGCCAGCGCGTCGGGAGGCTGGGCACTGGAGTCACACGTCCCGGCCATCCAGAGCCTCGACGGCTACGAGCTGACCGCCGTCGCGACGCGCAGCCGGCGATCCGCCGAGGCAGCGATGGACGCCTTCGGCGCAGACCGCGGCTACGACGACCCCGCAGAGCTGTTCGCCGACGCCGACATCGACCTCGTCACCATCGGCGTGCGCGTCCCCGCGCACCGCGAGCTCGTCCTCGCCGCCGTCGCCGCCGGCAAGCACGTCCTCACCGAGTGGCCCCTCGGCCGCGACGTCGCCGAAGCCCAGGAGCTCCGCGACGCTGCCGCCGATGCCGGCGTCCACGCGGTCATCGGCCTGCAGGCGCGCATGAGCGCCGCGGTCCAGCGGACTCGCCAGCTCATCCAGGACGGCGCCCTCGGCCGCATCCTCTGCGCCCGGCTGTATGACTCGACGGTCGCCTTCGGGCCGGCGAGCCCCCAGAGCGACGCCGATCTCGAGGACCCGGCCAACGGCGCCACGCACATCGCCATCCACGGCGGCCACGCGCTTGACCTCGCCACCGTCCTCACCGGTCCAATCACCCCGGCCTGCGTCCTGCAGAGCACCCAGTATCCAGAGGTCGCCGTCGAGGGCGGCGACACGCTCATCCGATCGATCCCCGACCACCTCCTCGTCTTCGGGCGGACACACGAGGGCGCGCCGCTGTCTGTGGAGGTGGTCGGCGGCCGTCCGCCCGATGACACCCCGTTCCACCTCGAGATCACCGGCACCGAGGCCCGCATCGTGCTCGTGGGCGGCGCCATCCGCGGGTTTCAATCGGGCCGCCTCCGGCTGCGCGTCAACGGCGAGGAGCAGACAATCGAGGAATTCCCTGACCTACCGGAGGCCGCCGCGAACGTCGCCGGCCTCTACCGCGCCCTCCGCGAGGACATCACGACCGGCACCACCACCGCCCCGAGCTTTGACCACGCCGTGAGGCTGACACAGCTGATCGCCGGCATCGGGGCACCCGCCTGACCCACCGTCGCTCAGGAGATCGCGCCCTTTGGCACCGAGCTCACATCGTCCAGCCCGGTGCGAGGTCCACGGGCATCGCTGCTCGGGCTCGAAAGCCTTCGACATGCCCGAACATGACGCCGGCCCGGCCGAAGATGTCCCGCGCAGTGCTGTCGGTGGGGAGCGGTAAACGCCCCCCGACGTTGCCAAGAGTGCGTGGGTGTCATCGCGGTGACTTCAGCTTTGGCTTCTTGACGATCGTCATTGAGAAACGACCCCTCCGAGCTGTGGCGACTCTTTGTGAGAGCCGCGTGCACCGGTGATTGTGTACTCCGCCCGCAGGCCGGCCCGGCCCTTTTGTCAGGCGTCGGGGCCAAGTTGCCGGCAAGCAGCAGGAGCTTGCCGCGGGGGTGGCCGCCAAGGCTGATCTCAAGCGCCGTTCGCCCGTCCTCCAGCGGGAAGGTCGGGGCGATCGGCACCGTGAACCTGCCGTCGGCGGCAGCCTGCGCGAACTGGGGAAGGCCTCGTAGCGCACATCACAGCGTTCCCGGCGCGTCATCGGTCACGCGACGACGACGGGCTCGTTGTCGCATGCTTGCTGGTCGGCACCTGTCGTTGGCGGTGGGGCGTTGTGGAAGTCGCGCGGGCGGATGAGGATCACAGCGATCGCTCCGGCGGTGAGGGCGACGAGCGCGACGACGAGCAGGAGCGCGTCGAGCGAGGTGGCGTAGTGGGCGGTGAGCGTCGCGCGTGTCGCCCCGCGCATGCGCGAGGCGAAGATAGATCCGAGCGCGGCGACTCCGGTGGCGATGCCGATCTGACGAAAGGTGGTGTTGATGCCGGAGGCCATGCCGGACTGCTGGGGTGGGACGACCCCGACGGCGGTGGAGGCGAGCGGCGCGTTGACCAGGCCGCTGCCGGCGCCGGCGATCGCGAAGCCGGGTATGAGGTGCGTCCATGAGGTGTCGGCGCCGATGCCGCGCATGAGCAGCAGGCCGATCGCGACGAGCGCGAGGCCGGGGCCGATCAGCCAGCGGACCGGGACGCGCTGGGTGAGGCGCCCGGCGGGCAGGGCGGTGAGCATCGCGCCCGCGGTGATGACGGCGGTCCGCAGCCCTGAGCCGAGCGCCGAGTAGTGCAGTCCGGTCTGTAGGTAGACGGTGATGTAGAGCAGCACCGCGTACAGCGAGCCGTTCATGCCAAACGCGGCGATCAGGCCGCCGACGAACGTCGGCTTGCGCAGCAGGCTGAGGTCGAGCATCGGTTCGCGGGACAGGCGCTCCACGAGCGGGAAGGCGGCGAGCGCGACGACGGCGACCGCGAAGGCGACGATCACCGGTCAGCGCCCCAGCCGGTCTGCCCGGACTCGATCAGCCCGTACACGAGCGCGACCAGGCCGAGGGTGAGCACCGCGGCGCCGGGCACGTCGATCCGGCGGGACTGCGGCGGGCGGGACTCCTGTACGCCGGCGAGCGTGATCAGGATCGCGAGCGCGCCGATCGGCAGGTTGACGAAGAAGATCGCGCGCCACGACAGGCCGCTGGTGAGCACGCCGCCGAGCAGCGGACCGCAGGCCGCGGCGACGGTGATCACCGCGCCGTAGATGCCGAAGGCAAAGCCGCGCTCGCGGCCGTGGAAAGTCTGGGCGAGCAGCGCCAGCGAAGTCGAGAAGAGCGTCGCGCCGCCGATCCCCTGCAGGGCACGGAAGAGGATGAGCTCGAGGCCGGAGCCGGCGAGGCCGCACAGCAGCGAGCCGAGCGTGAACACGGTCAGGCCGGCGGCGAACACGCGTCGGCGGCCGAGGATGTCGGCGAGCGACCCGGTGGGCAACAGCAGCGCGGCGAGCGACAGCGAGTAGGCGTCGATCGTCCACTGCACGTCGGAGAAGCTCGTTTGCAGGCCTGAGCGGATCGAGGGCAGCGCGACGATCACGATCGTGATGTCGACGAGCAGCATGAAGGTGGCCAGGCACACCGCGGTCAGGGTGAGCGTCTTGTGTGGATGCGGAGGAGAAGAGAACATGGGGTCCATCCTAACACAAGAACTTGTATAAACAAGAGCCTGGTTTACCAGGCCCTTGCGGAATTGCGCTATGCTGGTGTCGATGACCGCCCCGGACGTATCGCACGTTGTGGCGCCCGCACGCGATGCGTCGCCGCTCGTTGGCAAGGACGGGCTTAACGACCTGCTGTGGGAGGTCTGCACCTACGTCGAGCTGATGGGCGAGGCGGCGCTCGCCGGTACGCCGCTCACCCTGGCCTCCAGTGGGATGCTTGCCGCCGTGCTCGCCGAGCCCGGAATCACCGTCGCCGAGATGTCACGCCGGATCCCCAAGACCCAGCAGGCGATCAGCCAGGTCGCCGCGCGCCTGGAAAAGCTCGGCCTGCTCGAGCGGCGCCTGGGCTCGGGCCGCGGCGTCGGGCTGTTCGTGACAGAAGCGGGACGGGCGATGGCCAAGGAGGGTCTCGCGCGCGAGCAGGAGCTGCAGGACCGCCTGTGTGAACTGCTCGGCGACGAGCGCTGCGACGCGCTCAGTCGGTTGCTTGCCGAAGGCCGCGCGATCCTGCGCGACAACCGCTGACGCCCACCAGCCGCCACCGAGGGTCAGCACTGCATCTCGCCAACCTCGAGCGTGCTGACGATGGTCGGGGCGCTGCCACGCTCGGTCGTCCTGTCCGCGCAGAGCAGGGGCGGGACGATGCGGGTCGAAACGCCCGCCGCAGAATGAGAGCAGGTCCGTCGTGCGCTGCTGGATCCAACCAGGGCGGCAGCGAGTCTGGCGTAGGCTGTGGCAGATGCTTGGCTTCATCATCGAGCGCCGAGTCCGAGCGACGTTTGACGGCCTGAGCCGAGGCGACTACACGACGGCGCTTGAGGGTCTCGCGGAGGATGTCCATCATGTCTTTGCGGGCGATCATCCGCTCGCTGGGGAGCGCCACAGCCGTGATGCCGTGCGTCGATGGTTCGAGCGGCTGTTTCGTCTGTTCGACCTGCGCTTCGAGGTGCTCAGCGTCAACGTCGCAGGCCCGATCTGGAACGCCCGGGTGGCGGTCGAGTGGGTTGCTCACGTGACCCCGAAAGCGGATGCGCCGTATGACAACCACGGCGCGCACATCATCCGGATCCGGCGCGGTCGCATCGTGTACCTCCACGCTTACGAGGACAGTCAGGCGGTCGTCGAAGCCTGCCGTGTGATGGCGGTCGCAGGCATAGCCGAAGCCCAAGCTGCACCCATATCTGACTAACTCGTCGCTTCGGCATCGGCGCCGACGGTACGCCTCGGTAGGGAATGCTGCTTCCGTGCCGAACGCCGTCCCGGTCGCGCGTCGGCCTTCGGGCTGGGTACTCCGTCGGCTAGGTCTGTGTGGGCTCCGGGTGATGGGTCATCGCCGGCGCGAATACCCGCCGGGTGAAGGCGTCGGCGAGGTGGTGGGTGAGCTCGGCGGCGGCGGCGGGATCGGTCGTCCCGCTGGCGTTCGCGAGCGCGCCGTCGCGGGCGAGGGTGACGAGCCCGTGAACGAGCCCCCAGCTTGTCAAGGCTAGCTCGCTGACTGCCTCGGGTGAGGCGGCCGGTTCGGCGGAGGCTGCGACCGTCTCGGCGAGCACGCCGAAGGCGCCGGCCTGGGCACGTGCCAACTCCGAGTCGTCGGTGCGTAGCTCCGAAGGGCGGAACATGAGGTCGAACAGCGCCCGGTGCTCGAGCCCGTAGTCGATGTATGCCTTGCCGAGGGCGGTCATCGGCATCTCGGTCGCGGTGGCGACGGCGCGGCGCAGCCGCTCGGTGAGTCCGTCGAAGCCCTCGGCGGCGACGGCCGAGAGCAGGCCCGCCCGGTCGCGGAAGTGGTACTTGGGTGCCGCGTGCGACACGCCGGCGCGACGAGCCACGGCGCGCAGGCTGATGTCGGCGTGACCGTGGTCGGCGAGCTCGGCACGTGCGGCGGCGAGGAGCGCGCCCCGCCCCGGGCCGGCTGAGCCGGCGTCTGAGGTGCGGCCGGGATCGGCTGAGGTCGCGCCTGGGGTAGGGCCGGGATCGGCTGAGGATGGAGGCATCGAGCGAGAGTCTTCCAGGCTCGCTTGACAGCGTCAAGTAGAGCGCTATGCTGCCGAACATGCTGCTTGACAGTGTCAACCTCATGGAGGCCCCCGTGCCCGCCCACACAGCCCGCCGTTCCCTTCTGCTGCTGACGGTCTGTCTGGCCGTCTTCGCCATCAACCTCGACACGACGATCGTCAACGTCGCGCTGCCGACGCTGGCCGCCCGCCTCCACGCGAGCACCGGCATCCTGCAGTGGGTCGTCGACGGCTACAGCCTCGCGTTCGCCTCGCTCGTGCTCGCCGGCGGCTCGCTCGGCGATCGCTACGGACGGAGGCCCACCCTGCTCGTCGGGCTCGGCGGCTTCGCGCTGGCGAGCGTCGCGGCCGGCTTCTCGACAAGCGCCGGTGAGCTCGTCGCCTGCCGGTTCGTGATGGGGACCTTCGCCGCGCTCATCTATCCCACGACCCTGTCGATCATCACCAACGCGTATCCCGATCGCGGCGAGCGCGCCCAGGCGATCGGACTGTGGGGAGCGGTCACGGGCCTCGGGGTCGCCACCGGACCGGTCACCGGCGGACTGCTGCTCGCGCACCTGGCGTGGGGATCGGTCTTCTTCGCGCTCGCCCCGGTCGCGGTGATCGCCACGCTGATGACCGTTCGCTGCATCCCGGAGTCCCGCTCGGAGAGCCCCGAGCGTCTCGATCGGACCGGCCTGGCCGCGTCCTCGGCAACGATCTGCCTGCTCGTCCACACGATCATCGAGGCCCCCACCTCCGGCTGGGCCTCGGCGCCGACAATCGCCGGCTTCATCGCCACCGTCCTCACCGCCGCTGCCTTCGTCGTCATCGAGCGACGCCAGACCCACCCGATCATCGACCTCTTGCTGTTCCGCGTGCCGGCCTTCTCGGCCGCCAGCGCCTCGGTCACCGTCGCCTTCTTCGCGCTGTTCGGCTTCATCTTCCTCGTCACCCAGTACATGCAGCTCGTCCGCGGCTGGGGCACGCTGTCGACCGGCCTACGCATCCTGCCCGTCGCGGTCGCGATCGGCGCCGGCTCCGCGCTCAGCCCGTGGCTCGCCACGCACTTCGGGACCCGCCGGGTCGTCGTCACCGGTCTGCTCGCCTTCGGAGCCGCCTTCGCGTGGATCGCCGGCTCCCCGCAAGATCAGCCCTACACGCAGATGGCCCTCGAAATGATCCTCATGGGCGTCGGCCTCGGGCTGACGACGACCCCGGCGACCGAGTCGATCCTCTCCGTTCTGCCCGCCGCCAAGGCCGGGGTCGGCTCGGCCGTCAACGACGCCACGCGTGAGGCCGGCGGAGCGCTCGGCGTCGCCGTCGTCGGCAGCATCTTCACCTCCCTGTACCTCCATCACCTCGCCGGCACGGCGGTCGCGCATCTCCCGGCCGAAGCAGCGGCTGCCGCTCGGCGCTCGGTCGGCGCCGCGCTCGCCGTGACCTCCCGTCGCGCCGGGCACGTCGCCCTCACCCACGACGTCACCGCGTCCTTCATGCACGGCTTCGACCTGGCGTGCCTGGCCGCCGCCGGCGTTTGCCTCCTGGGGGCGATCGCCGCGCTGAAGCTCCCCGGTGCGACGTCGCCCGCGTCCGAGCCCGTCACGCCCGCGCCGGCCCCGGTCGCCGCCCCGGCTCCCGTCGGGTGAAGCAACGCCCTCGACGACTCGCCCCCATTCGCCCGGCGATCCCCCCAACCACCCAACCCGAAAGGACTGACCATGTGCCACCCCCGCCACCAGAGGAGCATCGCCACCGCCGGCACCGCCGCCCCCCGGTGCCACAACGCAGGCCGCCGCCACCGCCACGAAGAGATGCCGAATTCCCCAGGCGTCGAGCGCATCGGCGACGCCCAGCGCGAGGACCTCGCCGTGACGCTCCGTGCTGCTGCGGCCGACGGGCGCCTCGACCTCACCGAGCTCGAAGAGCGCCTCGAGCACACCTGGGCCGCGCGCACCCTCGGCGAACTCGCCCCGATCACGGCTGACCTCGAGCTCTGGATCGGGCAGCGGCGCAAGACTGAGCAGCGCACCAGCGCCGCTCACACCGCCCGCAGCGCCCTGCGCTACAGCATCGCCACCTTCCTGACCGCGATGGCCATCATGGTCGCGATCTGGCTACTTACCGGCTCGGGCTACGCCTGGCCCATCTGGCCCGCAATGACCTGGGGGCCCTGGGTCATCATGCAATGGGTCATCACACATTCCTACCGCCGTCACGCCAAGCATCTTCACACCGCCGGCTGAAGAGCAAGACGAGCCTCGCCGGCTGCCCGCCGCCTCCCCCACTCGCCGTGCTGGGCGGGTCAACTGCAGCGGGCCGGCCAGGTGGTCGGACGATCGCGAGAGCAGATCTTGCCTGGATCGCGTCACCAATTCGGTCAGGGTCCGCGCACGATCGCGGAGCTCGTCGGGTCGGCCAGCAAAGCGGCCGGCCGGCAAGCTCCTGCCGGGCGAATAGATTAGGCGTATGCCGGTTCAACGCATGGACAACGTCGGCATCGTCGTCGAGGACGGGCCGGCGACGATTGCGTTCTTTGGCGAGCTCGGCCTTGAGCTCGAAGGCCAATCCACGATCGACGGAGACTGGGCCGAGCGCGTTACCGGACTGCGTGACATGCGCGTCGAGATAGCGATGATGCGCACGCCGGACGGCCACCGCCGGCTCGAGATCTCGCGATTTCTCAGGCCCCCTGTGGTTGCCGATCACCGTAAAGCGCCAGTGAACGCTCTCGGCTATCTCCGCGTGATGTTCGCCGTGGACGACATCGACAAGACGCTCGCCCGGCTCCGTGAGCACGGCTTGTCAGTAGCGAAGTCGTTCAGTACGAAGACGTGTATCGCCTGTGCTACATCCGCGGGCCCGAAGGACTTCTCATGATCGTCCTCGTCTAGCGGCTCCGGCCGCAGCTGACCTCCCGTTGTCGCCACGACCACCACGGCGTTAGCTGCGTCAGCCGGCCCGATCGCTCATCGTCGTGCCTGCCGCGTGAAATACGCCTGTCGCGCGATCGATCGGCGCGGATCACCGCAGCTCCCGCCGGATCCTGCGCAAGGCAAGTCGGTCCAGCTCGTTCTCGGGATACGCGTCGATACGCAAACGCAGGAGCCGGCGCCGCCGAAGCTGTCAGGTTGCAGGCTCGCGGGCGTCAGGCGCAGTTTTCCAAGACAACGGCCTGAACCGCGCCTATGGTTGAGCCATGACCGTTATCAGCCGATTCGTGACCTTCCACGCCCGCCCGGGCGAGGGCGACAAGCTCGCCGAGCGACTTCTGCACCCAGCCTCCTGGTGGCAGACGCGCCCGGTTGCCAAGACTGGCTCGTCCATCGCGATCACGTCGATCCTGACGTGGTGCGAGTCATCGAGATCTGGGCAAGCCGCGAGCAATGCGACGCGGCGCTCAAGCTTGACGGTGTCCGCGAAGATGCCGCCGGCGTGATGGAGATCCTCGGAGAGGATCCGAAGGTTGCCGACGGGGCCCTGGGCGGCGCGCGCGTGATCCGCGGGATGACCGGAGCCACACGGTTCTCGATCCTCGAAGCTCCCGACCTCTCAAAGGACAGCAAGCTCCTTTCCCGCTACGACCTCAAGGGCGTCGGCGAAGCGCGCTACGTTCGTGAACCGCTGGGCGCGGTCCAAATTGGGCTCACCCACTGCCGGCTGCCACCTGGCAAACCGCAGCGCTGGGCTCACCGCCACTCGATCGCCGAAGAGATCTACGTCGCCCTGAGCGGCAGCGGCCGCATCACCGTCGACGAGCAGGCATTCGAGCTGCAGCCGCTGGACGCCGTTCGCGTCGCCCCAGCTTCAGCAAGGGAGCCTCAAGCAGGCCCAGATGGGCTCGAAGTGCTCGCCTTCGGATCTCACGACGCCGGCGACGGCGAGATGGTCGCCCGCCCGTGAGCACCAAACGCCAGGCCACCAAACCTCCAGGAGAACTCATCCGGTTCGCCTCGGAGACCGAGTTCGAGGCATGGTTGAAGACCAACCACGACACCCACCTTGGGATTTGGCTCAAGCTCGCCAAGAAGGGCGTAGACCCACCGTCGGTCAGCTATGCGCAGGCGCTCGAGGTGGCGCTCTGCTTTGGCTGGATCGACGGGCAGAAGGCCGCTCACGACGATCGCTACTGGCTGCAGCGCTTCACCCCGCGTTCGAGCCGCAGCCGGTGGTCACAGACCAACCGCGAAAAAGCAGAACAACTGATCAGTGCAGGACGAATGCAACCCGCCGGACTCGCAGAGATCGAACGCGCCATAGCCGACGGCCGCTGGAACGCCGCCTACGCCGGACAGCGCAACGCAACCGTACCCGACGACCTCCAACGCGAACTCGAACACGACCCGCGAGCAGCCGCGGCCTTCTCCCAACTCGACGCCCACAACCGCTACGCGATCATCTGGCGGATCAACGACGCCAAACGCCCGGAAACACGTGCGCGCCGCATCGCCAAATACGTCGATATGCTGCGCCGCGGCGAACGCATCCACGGCTGACGTCCACGACCTCGACAGACCAGACGTGAGCGCGCTGACCCGACCCACGCCGGTTGACGGCGAGCGCGCTAGCAGCGCAATCGGGCAGAAGCAGGTCGCCGCAGCCCACCTGGATTGACCCTCCCATTCGCGCCAGAGGCAGGTCCGCTGGTCAGCGGGCCGCCTCCCGCCCGACACATCGCTCCTCCCCGCGCATTCCGGGGTCTCTCGCCGCCATTCTCGGGCTGCACCCCGAACGTCGATGCAGGGCGAGCTTTCGTGTGCGTGCGACGCGAGGACAGCCAAAGATCTTGCCGCTCGTCACTCAGGCGCTGAGACGACGCAGGTACTCGCCGGGTGTCACGCCGAGGCTGCGTAGGAAGTGGCGGTGGAGGTGGCTCTGGTCGGCAAACCCGGTTGCGACGGCGACCGCCGCGATCGTCTGGCCGGCTTCGAGCAGGCGGCGTGCGCCGCGGATGCGGTGGGCGACCTGCAGCGCGTGTGGTGGCAGACCGGTCCGATCGCGGAACAGGCGGACGAGCCGGAACTTTCCGATGCCGGCGGCCGCCGCGAGCTCATCGAGCCCGACGTTGCGTTCGGGGCGGTCAGCGAGGTACTCGCAGGCCCGCCGCAGCGCGCGATCATCGCGTGGGGTGAGCGACGGCTTAGCTCTGCGGACAGGACAGGACCGCTCGATCAGGTCGTGTAGCCACTCCGCGAGTCGCTCGTCACGCTCCAGGCGAGTGCTTGGTGACTCGAGTGCGAGGTGCAGGCGCATGAACCTGTCGGCAAGGTCGGGGTCGGAGATGACGGGTTGGGGAAACTCGACGCTGGTCAGGGGATCGGCTTCGGGGTCAGCGGCAAGCGCGTGAAGATCGGCGACTTCGATGAGCACGAGTCGGGCGGTCCAGGCCCGAGCGTCGACGGCCGATCCGGCGTGGGGCGCGGATGGGTCCCACGCGACGAGGTCGCCTGGGCGCACGAGATGGTGCTCGCGGCCACGGCGCGCGCGCATCGGCTGGTTGGCGACGATCCCGAAGACGTACTCGCCTCGGGGCTCGATGGCGTAGCGGGTGGTCTCTCCCGCCATGAGGAGGATGCGCTCCTGGTCGACAGGTCGCCACATCCGAACCCGCTCGGTCGGCATAGGACGGATCCTAGGCGACAAGAACGTTCAAGACCCAGGACGGCGAGCCGCTTACGGTCCTCGTATGTCCATCACCGCCCATATCGTCGTTCAAGATGCCGAGCGCGCCGCCGCCTTCTATCGAGATGCCTTCGGCGCCGAGGAGATCGACCGAATCCCCGTTCCAGACGGCCGCCTGATGTCCATCCAGCTGCGCCTCAACGGGAGTGTCTTACATATTGCTGATGAGTTTCCCGAGATGGCGGTGCTCGCCCCACCGTCGGTGGGCGGCACCGCCGTTGTCCTCGCTTTGGAGGTGAACGATGCTGATGCGGTGTTCGCGCGGGCGCTGGCCGCCGGGGCGGAGGTCCGCCAGCCGCTTGCCGACATGTTCTGGGGTGATCGCCACGGTCAGCTCGACGACCCCTTCGGGCACCGTTGGAACATCGCCCAGCACCTGCGCGACGTCCCTCACGAGGAGGTCGTCGCGGCCGCCGCAAAGGTCTTCTCCTAGCGATGCCCTTCGATCGAGACTTCGCGCTCCTGTTCTTGGAGTTCGTGTGCGCTGCCGGCCGCGACGCCCGTCTGCGTCAGCGCCTCGCCGACCGGCTGGGCGAGCTGCGCTCTCTCAGCGCCGAGCGCCTCGGCGATCCCCGCCTCGCCGCGGCCGTCGGAGCCGCCGCCAACGGCGCCGGCATCGAAGCGCTCATCTTCGGCGAGGCCAGCGGCGCCGCGACGTTTGACCATCTGCTCACAGCGATATCCAAAGATGAAGCCAGAGCGCCGCACGCATGAGCGCGAAAGCGATCGGGAAGCCCGTCACTCGTCCCGCTCACGCACGAGCCCTCCGCCCCCCGGCAAACAGGGACGTGGTCAACGAGCCGCCGGTGCTCCCCGAGCACCGAAGACGATCTCGTCTCTCTATCTTGCCCGCGCCGACTGGGTGAGCAGCCCTGAGTCGCAGCGGGTGGCGAGCCCGCCGAATCAGGACTGCGTCAGGAGGAGCGATGACGATCGGCGCGATGGTGTGAGAAAGCGGCCCGGGACTGGCTACCGCCGTGATCGGTTCACGTGGGCAGCGTTCGCCGCGCTGTTGGCGTTCGGTTTTCTCAACGCGGTGCTGGGGCCCGCGCTGCCCTACCTCCGGGCTGTCGAGCACATCGGCTATGCCATGGCGGCGTTGCATCAGGTGGCCTTCGCGGTCGGCGGCGGCCTCGCCGGGCTGATCGCTGCCCGGGTTCGAGATAGACCAGGCCGAACCTCGATCATCCGCCTGGGGTTGGTCGGCGCGGCTGTCGCCGGCCTGGCTATCGGCTACGGCGATACGGCCGTGGTCACCGTGGTAGCGGCGTTCCTCGTGAGCTTGGGGGGCACCTCGGCGCTGGTGCGGCTGTGGGCGGCGTTGGCCGACGCGCACGGGCCGCAGCGCACGACGGCGATGACCGAGGGCGAGGTAGCAGTCAGCTGCGGCGGCATCGTCTGCCCGCTGCTGGTCGGGGGGCTGGCGGCCACCGCGCTGACGTGGCGGTTCGCGTTCGTGATCGGCGCCGTCATCGTCGTGGCGGCGGACGCGTTGTTCTGGGTCATCCGCGTGCCGCAGCCCGCGGCGGCCGAACACCACCCGCCGTCCGCGCGATCGGGCGCTGGTCGTCGCTGCCGCTGGCCGATGTGCACCCTGGTCGTGGTCTTCGCCGTGGTGGCGCTGGAGTTCTCGCTGAGCTTCTGGCTTGCCAGCTATCTCGCCGACGCGGTGGGCCTGCAACGTCGGCTTGCCGTGGTGATGGTGGCGGGCCTGTACGCCGCCAACCTCACCGGCCGACTGCTCGCCAGTCGGCTCGCCCGCCACTTGGCAACCCAACGGCTGCTCATCGCATCCCTGGTCATGGCCCTGGTCGGGCTACCCGTCCTGTTGGCCGCGACCGGCGGCGCCGTCGCTGCCGCTGGGCTAGTGATCGTCGGTGCGGGCATCGGCGCCGCCTTCCCGCTGACCTCCTCGCTGCACATCGGCGCCAGCCCGCACAGCGCCGACCGGGCGCTCGGACAGGTCTTCACCACCGCGGCGGCCGGTCAGATCGTTGGCCCCCTGATCGTCGGCGCTATCGCCCAGGCCGTCGGACTGCGCCTTGGTCTCATGCTCCTCCCCGCCCTCGCGATCCTCGCCGCGGCAGCCCTTGTCCGTCACCACGCCACCACCCCTGTTGCCAGCGAGGTTCCTCGCTAGATGGTCTGCTGATAGCCCCTCGTGCTGTGCGGGCTCGCCGGACAACGCGCGTCGACCACAGCGGCCCAGTCGTCTGATCCTCCACATGCGATCACGGAAATGTCGGCGGGCTCAAGCGGTCGGTGCACCACCCCGTGGAGACAAGCGTCGCAGGTGCAGCGGCGGGAGCGCCGGATCGTTGGATCTACCACAGGGGGCTTGCTGCACGCCCTGCCTGATGCGCGCCGGCGGTTGGTGTCGCGTCGGGCGGCCACGGGTCAGCGGCCAGGCGACCGCTCAGCCGACCTCGACCGAAAGGCCAACTGCGCGAGTTAGCGTGATGCCGAGTGTCGAGAAAAGCGCCATCCGCGCCACCAGATCGGGTTCTTGAGCGACGCCGGGCGGTCAAGGCGTAGTTCTATGACCCGACCGGCGAGAAGGCGCGGGCGGTCAAGGCACACTACGTCGGCGTGTGCCGCGACTGTCGCCGTCGGTACGGCCGGCCGCCGGTTCGGCGCGTGGGCCGTCGCCGGCGCGGCGGCTTGTGGGGACGATCGGCAAGAGGCGAGGGCCGCGCGCTGTCCCTGGTGTCGTCGTTGGGCAGTAACTCGATCTCACTGCCTAAACCCCGCGAATCGCCCGCACGAACCGAGGATCTGGAAGGAGGTGAGTGCGGCGCCCGCGCCGCGGCTTCGTCTGGATCGGCTGGCGCTGCGTCCAGGACCGACCGCGACCATCCACGACCTACACCACCTCACACGACTTGACTCCGAGGATTGGCGAAGTAGGCAAAGAAACGGTCATCGTGTTCGGCTCGCGGCTGGCGCCGTCGTGCTGGCCATCTCGTCCTGGTGGTCGTCGCCGAGGTATTTCGCGAGCCAGTCGAAGATTTGGGTGTCCCGCTGGGCGCAGGCCAGCGGCTCACAGTGGCGCCCGGCGCCGTCATGGGAGCGGAAGGCAACGAGGTGTTTCGGGACGCGGAGGTGGTCGTAGAGTTGTTGGGATTGCCCGGGCCAGAATTGCTCGTCCTCAGGGTCAGTGATCAGCACCGGAGTGGCAATTTCGCGGATCTCGGTGCCGAGCTGGTATGCGCTGACCGTCTTATACAGCGCGTACGTCGAGCTGCCGTCTAGCCCGTAAGGCTTGCCGCGAAAGCGCAGGGTGGCGGTGGTCTGGGGTGAGAACAAGCCCACGAGATGCATCTCGCGGTCAAACGCGGTTTGCAGGCCATCGCGGAGCTGGTTGCGCATCGCTTCTGGCAACGGGTCAAGCCAGGAGCTGGACACGTCGACGACGCCGGGATCGACCGCGGCGGCGGCGAGCCGGTGCTCGAACGCCAGCGCGCGGGGGACCCAGTATCCGGCCTGGCTGATGCCGATCACGGCGACCCGGTCGGGGTCGACGTCGGGACGCGCGAGCATGGCGTCGAGCACGGGTGTCAGGACGGCCTCCCAATCGTGTCGGAACGGAATTCCCTGCTCGAACAGAGCGGCCTGCTGACCGGGACCGTCGAAGGTCATCCAGTGATAGCCGCGGTCGCTGGCCGCCGCGCCGCCGTGCACCCACATCTGCGAGGTGGCGCCGTCGCTACCGTTGTTGACCACCACCAGCGGCCGGCACTCGCCCGGTATTGAGTCAGGTGCGCGGAAGAAGTAAGCCGGCAGGGTGGTGTCCTCATAGGGGATGGACAGGCGCTCGCCCGGAGCCGCGAACAGGTCGACCGCGTGCTCCCAGCACTCCCGCTGGCGGCGCCAGAGCTCCAGCTCGCGCTCAGGTTCGCTGGAGTGCGAGATCCGATACAGAGCGGTGGCGTAGTAGGTCGCGGCTCGCCGGAAGTGGGCCAGGGCGCTGACCCGCCGCCCGTGGTGCTCGGCTTCGATGGCCGCCGACCACGCTGTGCCCGCGGTCGCCGTCCATTCCTGCACCCACGAGTCTGCGTCGCCGTCCTCGATCCGCCCGGCGGTGGCAAGAACCTCGCCCACATCGGCGGCTTGGCGGTAGCTGGCGCCGAGCGCCACCTCCAGGCCGTACTGGAAATCGTCGTCGCTGAAGCGAGCGGTCGTCATTACGCTTCCCGGCCGGCGGCGTCGCTGACCTTGGCGGTGCGCTTGGCCGCCCACACGATCAGTACGATCGGGATCGCCCAGTTGAAGATCAGGTTGGCGCGATGAGTGTCGATCGCGCCGGCGATCACGTGCGCCGGCACCATCACTGCGAACACCAGCGCCCACATCGCCGTCAGCCGGCGGTTGATCTCCCTAAACCGCGGTGAGGACCAGAACTCGCGCGGGACCGACTCGCGGGCGTACTGCTCGGTGAAGGGGACGATCAGCAGCGAGCCAAACGCGATCAGCGCCAGCATGGCCGCAGCGATCGCGCGCGCATAGCGGGTCACCCACTCGCTGGCGCCGGGATCGTTGAGCGCCACCACCGTGAAGCCGACGAAAGTCAGGACGGCTCCGATTTCCAGCAGCTTGGGGCGGCCCTTGAGCAGCGAGGGCAGGGCGATCGCCGTTGAGACGACCAGCGCGGCGATGGCGGCCCATTTCAGTGTCGAATGCTGAGCCACGAGCGTGAACAGCACCCATGGCACGAAGGCCACATAGATGCCCAGCCTCGGCCCACCGTGGTCGCGAGCACCGGCGGCGGTGGAGTCGGAGATGGTGGTTGACGGCATGCTTCCTCCAGTCGATCTGATTGAGGGCGGCGAGGCGGGGGAAGGTCTCCTCGTACCTCGAGATGGCGAGGAGCTTGCCGCACCCGGTCGGGACTGTCTGCAGTAGTCGACTACTGCATTTAGGGCGGTTAGAGTGCGGCTCGGTGCCGTCTTCACGGTCGCAGCGCAGATGGCCGCTGGTCGGCCGCAGCAGCGAGCTGGAGCTCATCGCCCGCGCGCAGTCAGCGGGTGCGAGTGGGATGACGGTGATCGGCGCTGCCGGCGTCGGCAAGTCGCGCTTGGCCCGCGAAGCGCTGCGGGAGGCCGACGAGCAGGGCGTCGCGACAAAATGGGTGCAAGCGACGGCGAGCGCGGCCACTGTGCCGTTGGCGGCTCTGAGCAGCCTGATTGCCAGCTCAGCGCGCGCGGACGACCCGCGCGAGCTGATGGAAAGCATCGCACGTGCGATTCGGGAGCTGGCGGGGCGCAAGCCACCGCTGCTGGTCGTTGACGATGCGCACTCGCTCGATCCGAGCTCCGCCGCGGTGCTGTTGGAGCTGGCGATAGACGGCGGCGCCTTTGTGCTGGCAACGGTCCGCGCTGGCGAGTCCCGGCCCGACGCGATCACGTCGCTATGGAAGGACGCCGGCGGCGACCGCCTGGAACTCGACGCTCTGGACGTAACAGAGACCGCCGCCCTGGCGGAGGCGATCGTCGGCGGTCCGATCGAGCAGGCCGCGCAGGGCTGGATCTATGACACCAGTCTCGGCAACGCCCTCTATGTTCGCGAACTAATGGTCGGGGCACTCGCCAGCGGGGCGCTTCACCAGATCAGCGGATTGTGGAGACTGCCGGTGCGCCCGCCCGTCAGCGCATCGCTCGCCGAACTCATCGCCGTGCGCATGACGGGCTTGAGCCAGCCCGAGCGCGAGGCGCTCGAGCTGCTGACCCTCGGCGAACCGCTCGCCCTCTCAGAGATGATGACGATGGCCGCCAGCGAGACGCTCATGGCACTGGAAGAGCGGGGATTAATCCAGGTCAGCGAGTCCGCCTCTCCAGCCGTCACGCTCGCCCATCCCCTCTACGGCGAGACCATTCGAGCCAACCTCCCCACGTTCAGGGCACGCCAAGCACGACTCAAGCTCGCCGCCGTCGTACGCCAACGTGAGCAGCCCGGAGCCCTAGACCAGCTGCGGGTCGCGCGCTGGCTGCTTGACGCCGGCGAAGAGATCAACATCAGCTTGCTGCTCGAGGCGGCGCAGGCCGCCAACCTCGCCGGAGAGCCCGCGCTGGCCGGGCAACTGGCCCAGCGAGCCATCAACGCAGGAGCCGGGGTGCCGGCGGCGCTGGTGCTCGCACGCGCCCACAGCATGCAAAACCAGTACGAGCAAGCCCAGCAGATCCTCGCCGGCATCGAGCCGACGCTAGACACCCAGGACGTCGCGCTTGACTACCTTGAGCAGCAGTCCGAGGTCCTCTACTGGGGGCTAAACCAACCGGATGAGCTGGCCGCTGTGATCGCTCGCGCGGAGTCGTGGTGGACGACCCCGCAATGGCGACGGCGCCTGGCCCCAGTGCGCCTGCGCGCCGCCGCACGCCAGCGTCCCGGCGCCACCGTCTCCGCCACCGGCGCGAGCCTCGCCGACGCCAACGAAGATCCTGAGACGCAGCGCCAACTCGCGCCCCTGCGCGCCGCCAGCCTGTTCTACAGCGGCCAAACCCAAGAGGCCTACACACTGGCGCGCCAAATCCGCCCCAGCGTGCCGCTGCGCGACCTCACCGACCAGCTCGCGTTCATGCTCTGGAGCGTCATCGCCATCGAGACCGGTCAAGGCTGGGAAGAGCTCGACAGCTGGGCTACCAACGCGCTCGCCGACGGCGTGCGCCTCGGAGACAGCGCCGCCGCCGGCCGCGGCGCGCTGGCCCTCGGCGGACTGCGCTTCTCGCAAGGGCGCTTCAACGACTCCCAACGATGGCTGGCCGAGGCCGAGCTCCAGCTGGAGCGCCACGACGCGGGTGGTCTGCTCATGATCACCAGATCGATGCAAGTCGGGATCGCCTGCTTCACCGGCAACCTGCCGGAGGTCACGCCCACCCTGGAGCGCTGCCGGGCCGCCCTGGCCGACAGAGACCCGCTCCCCAACCAGCTGCCCTACCTCGCGCGGGCCGAGGCCTGGGCGGCTCATGCCGAGGGCGACCCGCTGCGCGCCCAGCAGCTCCTCCTCGACACCGCGCGACAGCTCGCCGACCTTCCGATCTACGCCGGCCGCCTCACCTACGAAGCGCTACGCGCCGGGGCCTCAGCTCGCCGGCTCACGCCGATGCTCGCAGAGCTGACCGAGCGCTGCGACGCCCGACTCCTCGCCGCCTACACCGCCCACGCCACCGCCCACGCCACCGCCCTCGCCGCCAACGATGGTACAACGCTGCTCCGGACCGCAGACGAGATGGAATCGATCGGCGCGCTGCGGTACGCCACCGAGGCAGCGGCGCACGCGGCAAGCGCCTTTGCCGCAGCCGGTCGGCAGGACTCCGCGCGGCGCGCGGCCAGCCGCAGCCACGACCTCCACGCACGCGGCCAAGGCGGCATCGCGCCGCGAATCGAAGGAATGGACCACGCCCGGATCTCACTCACCAAACGCGAGAAGCAACTCGTCCAACTCGCTTCCCGCGGACTCTCCAACGCCCAAATCGCCGACCAGCTGGTGCTCTCCATCCGCACCGTCGAATCACACCTTTACCGCGCCATGCAAAAACTGGGCATCAGTGACCGCCACGAGCTATGAGCAAGGGGAACACCACCCAGCCGACAGTCGCGCCATCCAATCTCTGGCCACCGAACGGCCTGCGAAGAAGATCGTGCCGAGGACGGCGACGCCGAGCGAGGTCGACAGCTGCTGGGTCGCCTCCAGGACACCGGAGGGCGGATCCGACCTCCTGCATGTTGACGCTGTTGAGGACGAACCCGAAGAGCTGGGCGAAGCTGGTGCCGGCGCCGACGCCGGCGAACAGCAGGCCCGGGACGAGGTCCCCACGTCGAGGCGCCGTGAGCTCCGGTGAGAACGAGGGCAACGGCGGCGTCGCCTGCGGCGATGAGCAGGATCCCGACGTGGAGGAGGTGTCGTCCGAGGCGGTCGACCAGCGTGAAGGAGGCGGTCATGCCGATGATGATCCGGTGACCATCGGGGTCAACGTCAGGCCGGCGTGGATCGGTGATCGGCCGAGCTTGGCGCTCGCGGTGGGCGTCGAGCTGATGGGAGGCCTCGCGCTACCTGCTGCGCCGGTCCTCACGCCGGCGCTCCAGTGCCGCCACATCCAGTTCGATCCCGGCCTCAAACGCGACCGCCTCACCCTGGCGGCCCTTGGGTGGCTTGGGGGCCGGGTTTGCCAACGCAGGGATGCGGCCCGAGAGAGGCTTTCCTGACGCCCTACCCGAAGTCCCCTCTGGCCTGTACGGGCGCGAGGACGGCCGCCGCTTGACAGAAGCGCCGCCGTCGGCCAGGTTTTTCAGGTTGCCGCTGGGGCCGAACTGACCGGAGTTGGTGGTGCGCGCGTGCCGCTGAAGTCCTCAGGACGGAACCGTCCGTCACGCAGTTGGGTTTCGATCTGCTCGAGGCTGCGTCCGGTCAGCTCCGGCATGCGGCGCCACACGAAGAGGAACGCGGCGACGTTGAAGCCCGCGTAGAGCCACATGGTCGGCCCGACTCCAATTCCGTTGATGATCGTCAGGAGGGTGAGCGTGATCAGGAGGTTGGTGCTCCAGAGAGTCGCTGCCTGGGCGCTGGTTCCTGCGCTCCGGACGGCGAGGGGATAGATCTCCGAGCCGGTCAGCCAGCCCATCAGTTGCAGCCCTCCGGCGTTGAAGAACATGAAGACGATGAGGCAGGCGATGATGAACCAGGTGCTGCTCCGCCCGCTGTTGCCGGTGACGAAGAGCGCGCCGAGCACCGTGAGGCTGACGGCTGCTCCTGGCACCATCGTCAGGGTCAGGCGCCGGCGGCCGACTCGGTCGACGATCGAGAGCCCCACAATCATCATCACGAGATAGGTCACCCCGAGGCCGACGCTGACGCGCAGTGCCGCAGAGGTCGAGAAGCCGTTGTTGGTGAGGATGGTGGGGGAGTAATAGATGATCATCTCGATTCCGCTCAGCTGGGTGAAGATCGCGATCCCGCACCCGACGATCAGGGCGGGTCGGATCCACCGTGGCCGCAGGCCGCTCCAGCCGCGACACCGTTCGGGGGCTTGGCGCTCCTGCTGCTCCAGTTCAACGATGTCGTGCATCTCGGGGTCGATGTTGGCCCCCGAAGGGCGAATCCGACCCAGCACCTGTCGAGCGGCGTCCTGCTGATCGTCCTTGATCAGCCAGCGCGGGCTCTCGGGCAGGCGCAGCATCAGGATCAGCATCAGCGTGGCGGGCGCCGCGGCTGAGCCGATCGCGGTTCGCCAGGAGATCGCGCCGGTCGCGCCGACGATCGTGGAGATGACGATGCCGACGCCGATCGCCAGCTGGAAGGTGAGCACGAGGCGTCCGCGACGCTGTGGGGGCGCCAGCTCGGCCACGTACATCGGCACTGTCTGCGTCCCACCCCCGACCGCGAAGCCAAGGATAAGCCGGCCGACCGATAGCAGTATCGGAGTGGGAGCGATCGCGCTCCCGATGGCGCCGACCACGAAGACGCACGAGATCACCCGGATGGTCCGCCGGCGGCCGATGCGTTCAGACACGCGGCTGCAGATCAAAGCCCCGATGACGGCGCCGAGCAGGATGCTGGAGGCGATCACCTGCTGCATGCCGCTTCCGATCCCGAACTCCTTTTTGATCTGGAGCAGCGCGCCGGAGATGATGCCCGTGTCGTAGCCATAGAGCAGGCCCGCGATCGCCGACACCACGGCGGCCGCTACGAGCAGGCCGGTGAATTGAGCCGGCGCGGACTCGCTTCGCTGCGGAGCCGACCGCCGGCTGGTCTGGGTACGAGCCTCTGCCATTGCGCCTGTTTCTCCCCTCCACCGCTCCAGCGCTCATATGAGCGCGTGGGTGCTCACTTCGCCGCTTAGCGTGCCTGGCGGGACCGAAAAAGTCAACATCTGTGCAAGAATTCGCTTGATCAGCTCAGATGAGCGATGGAAAGGAGCCGGTCTGTGGCGCTGGGAAGAAGTCCCGGTCCGGCCGCACTAGTCGTGACAGCGACCGCAGCCCGCCGGTACTACCTGGAGGGCGCGAGCAAGAGCGACATCGCGGACGAGCTCGGAGTCAGCCGCTTTAAGGTGGCTCGACTGCTTGAGCAGGCGCGAGACACGGGCCTGGTTCGCATCGAGCTCGACTACCGTGGCAGTCTAGATCTCGATCTGTCGGTCCGTTTGAGGACCGCCTACGGGCTTCGCCATTGCGTTGTGGTCGACTCCCCCGAGCAGGACGACTCGTTGCTGCGTACCAACCTCGGAACTGCCGGCGCGCGGTTGCTCACTGAGATCGTTGAGGCCGACGACGTGCTCGGATTGGCCTGGGCGAGAGCACTGATCGCAGTGAGGCGCTCCCTAACGCGACTCTCCGCCTGCGCCGTGGTCCAGCTGACCGGCGCGCTTCCCTCACCTGCCTTTGACGAGAGCTCGATCGACCTCGTCCGCGATGTCGCACGCACCTCGACGGGCCACGCCCTGTTCTTCTACGTCCCGATGATCGTGCCCGATGCGGCCACCGCACGGGCCCTCCGCACTCAGCCTGATGTCCTACGTGCCATGAGCAAGTTCCCCGAACTGACCAAGGCAGTGGTCGGCTTGGGAGCGTGGCAGCCAGGTCTCTCAACCGTTGCTGACGCGGTGGGTGAAGTGGAGCGTCGTGAGCTCTATGACCTGGGGGTCCGCGCCGAGCTCTGCGGGATTCAGCTTGATGCGGAGGGAACTCCGATCGAAACCCCGCTGACCGAGCGAGTCATCGCGATCGAGGCGCAGCAGCTGCGGGCCGTTCCCGAGGTAATCGCAGTCGCCTACGGGTCGGCGAAGGCGCCTGCCGTTCGAGCTGCGATCCACGGTGGGTTCGTCAAGAGCCTGGTCACGCACACTGGCTTGGCCAGGCAGCTTCTCGAGGACGTCTGACTCCCTTGCCTGAGGAGCAACAGCTGCATGGCGGCCTCACTAACGCCGGGAAGGTCACTCGCGTCGGCGACACGGTACGCCGGCCTCAATCGCGGACGAGCGCGAGCACCCACGCCCTCCTCGACCACCTCGAGCGAGTCGGTTTCGACGGGTCACCTCGCTTTCTCGGGATCGACGAGCAAGGCCGGGAGATGCTGTCGTTCATCCCCGGTGACGCCGTGGTGGCGCCATACGAGGCCTGGGCCCTCACCGACGAGGCCCTGATCAGCGTGGCCGTGCTTCTCCGCCGCTATCACGAGGCGGTTGCGTCCTTCGACGCCACCGACCATGTGTGGCCGCAGTCGCTGCCGTCGGCTTATCGTGGCGGCTTGGTCACCCACAACGACCCCAACCTCGACAACTTCATCTTCTCTGGAGGCCACGCAGTGGCACTGATCGATTTCGATCTTGCTTGCCCGGGCTCGGCCGTGTGGGACGTGGCCTGCGCCGGTCGTCTCTGGGCGCCCTTGCGCGACGAGCGCGACGTGCCCCAGCCGCTGCGCGGCCGGTCAATCGGGCGCCTGCGAACCTTCGTTGAAGCCTATGGGCTGCCCGAGCCTGAGCGTGCTCGCGTCTCCGACGCGGCGCTCAGCGCGTTGGACTGGTGCTATCGCATCGTCCGCGACGCCATAGCCGACGGTCACCAGGCCTTCGGGCGCCAGTGGCGCGCGGGCGACCGGATGCGCGCCGAGCGGACGCGACGGTGGATCATCGCGCACCGCCAGCACATGCAGGCACTGCTGGCAGAGAGTGATGCATGTTGTCACACGCGAGGAAACGAGGTGCAATGAAGGCGGTTGTGTTATCCGAACCTGGTTCCGTGAGCATCGAGGTCGTCGCAGATCCCGCTCCAGCTCCCGACGGGATAGTCGTCGCTCCTGATGCCTGTGGCATCTGCGGTACCGACCTGCACATCATCGATGGTGAGTTCGACGGTACGCGCTATCCCATCATCCCCGGGCACGAGTTCGCCGGGGCAATCGTGGCCGTCGGCCATGAGGTCTCAGATCTGCGGGTGGGTGATGTCGTTGCCGT
>JAFAYP010000294.1 GCA_019240305.1 Solirubrobacterales bacterium | reverse complement strand
GCGTTCGACGTCGCGGCGGATGCCCACCGCGGTGATGTCGGCGCCCTCCTCGGCGAACCGAATCGCGTGAGCGCGGCTCTGGCGTCCGGCTCGGGGTCGTAGGCCAATCGACTATCGCCGAACGCGACGTACATATCAAACTAAGATCAGTTCAATTTTCAAGGAGTCAGACGCACTCCCGTGGTCCCTCGGTTTGCGGTTCCGCTGGGTCCAGGGCAACCGGCCGGGCCACGATAGACGGGTGGGCCGGGCCGGCGGACCCCGGCTTGTGATAGGTTGCTAACCTGAAGTCAATTCTACAATCGAGTGGTAAGCTGGTGTGCGGTCGGCGCCAGACGCCGGCGACAGGCGATGAGGAGGAGCGATGGCGGACGGAGCGCTGGCCGGGATCAAGGTCGTGGAGTGGGCTCACGTGCACTTCGGCCCCGGTGCCGGCATGTTCATGGGCGACATGGGCGCGGACATCATCCACGTCGAGACTCCTGACGGCGATGGCATGCGCCACTACGCGACGCTGTGGGGCAACAACTTCCTGCTCGACCACGGGCGCAACACGTTCACCGAGGACCTGCTGCGAGGCAAGGAGAGCCTGACGCTCGACCTCAGCCAGCCCGAAGCCAGGGAGGTCATCTACCGACTGGTGGACGACGCCGATGTGTTCCTGACCAACTTCCGCCCGCAGGCGGGGGTCAAGCTCGGGCTCGACTACGAGACGCTGGCGGCTCGCAATCCGCGTCTCGTCTACGCCCAGGGCACGAGCTACGGCACCGCCGGTCCGGACAAGAATGCGCCGGGCCTCGAGATGATGGGCTTGGCGAGGGGCGGCATGATGCTCGGCTCTGCCGTCCTCGGCGAAGAGCCCGTGTACCCGACCATGGGCCTCAACGACCGGATCGGTGCGATCGGGCTACTGGTGGCGATCCTGTCCGCGCTCGTGGCGCGCGAGCGCACGGGAACCGGACAGCTCGTGAGCACGTCATTGCTGGGCTGGCAAATCAACCTTCAAGCCGCGGCGATCAGTTGCGTGGCCAACACCGGGCAGCCGATGCGGCCGATCCCGCGAGGCGAGCAGGACGACCCCAACTACAACGTCTACCAACTGGGCGACGGAACCTGGATCGCCCTCGGCATGACGATCCATCCCGAGAAGTACTGGCCGCTCCTCTGCCAGGCGCTCGGCCGACCCGAGCTGATCGAGGACTCCCGCTTCATCGACCAAGACCGCCGGCGCCAGAACTACCGCGCCCTGATCGACATCTACGACCAGGCGTTTGCCGGGCTCACCTGGGCGCAGTGGGAGGAGAAGATCCGCCAGTACGAGCTGATCTCGTGCAAGGTCAACGCGCTCGATGACCTGACCACCGACGAGCAGATCCTCGCCAACCAGTACTTGGTGAATCTCCCCCACCGCGAGCTCGGCTCGTGGTGGTATGTCCCGACGCCGATCAGCTATGAGAAGACCCCAATCGCGATCCGCTCCGAGGCGCCCCACATCGGCCAGCACACCGACGAGATCCTGGAGCGGCTCGGCTATTCGACAGAGGAGATCGACGGGCTCAGGGAACGAGGTGCGGTCGGGCGGCAGGTCGTCTCAGCCGCGAGGTGACGGGAAGAAGGAGCAGTCGAGGTGGAGGACATCGTCTACGAGGCCGCAGGTGGCATCGGTCGGATTACCCTGAACCGGCCCGACAAGCTAAACGCGCTAAGGGTCACGACATTTGAGGAACTGGCACGGGCGCTCCGTGAGGCGGGCGGCGATCCCGAGGTGGGGGTAGTCGTGATCGCGGGCGCGGGACGTGCCTTCTGCGCGGGCGGCGACGTCGGGATGGCGCAGACGGCGCTGACCGACGAGCGCGCGGGACGCAAGCACTACTTCGGGCGGATGATCGCTCTCTCGCAAGAGATCCTGATGATGGACAAGCCGGTGGTCTGCGCGGTACAGGGAGCTTGCGTGGGCGGAGGCGCGGAGTTGATCACCTTCGCCGACCTGGTGATCGCCGGCAGAAGCGCGTACTTCTTGTTCAACGGCACCGCGATCGGCGGCTGCAGCTGGTGGGGAGCACCACAGCTCCTCCCGCTGCAGGTCGGGCTCAGGCGAGCTGAGGAGATTCTCCTCCTGTCCGCTCGTGTGAGCGCTGAGGAGGCGGTCGACATCGGGATGATCAATCACGTCGTCGACGACGAGCAGCTCGCGGGCGAGGCGGAGAAGGTGTGCCAGCGGATCCTCGATCTGTCCGAGGAGGGCGTACGGCTGACCAAGGCCGCGTTGCGGTCGGTCAAGGAGTCGTTGCTGGCCTCGATGACGGCGTCCGCGGAGATGAACGTGTCGGCGCTCGGCAAGCCGGAGCTGCATGCCGCCTTCGACGCGTTCCTGGTGGGTCGCCAGATGTCGTGGCGCGCCTTGCGCCCGGGGCAACCGGCGCCGGTCGATGGCAGCTCGATCTGACGCGGCGCCGCCGGCGCGATCAACGCCGCGTTCGCACCGTAGCGGTTAGAAGTACTTCCAGAGGTCGTCGGGGGACGGAAAGTCCGCCGCCGGGCTCGCGAGCACCATGTTGCCCTGCTTGAGGATGTGGACGCGGTCCGCCACCGCGAGCGCGGCCGGCATGTCCTGTTCGACCACCAGCACTGCGGCGCCCAGCCGCTGCGCGATGTGCTTGACCGCGGCGAGCATCTCCTCCACCACGACCGGCGCCAGCCCGAGCGAGGGCTCGTCGAGCAGAAGGATCTTGGGCTGGCGTGCGATCGCCACCGCCATCGCCACCATCTGGCGCTGGCCGCCGCTCAGCCGGCTGACCAGCTGTCCGCGCTTTTCCTTCATCACCACCGGGAACATCTCGGTGAGCAGATCGAGCGTCTCGTTCCCGCGCGCCTGTCTCTCGGAGCAGACGATGCCGATGTTCTCCGCCACCGTCAGGCTCCCGAACACCCCGCCGGCGCCATCGGGTACGAAGGCCAGACCGGACCGGGCGCGGCGACTCGCCGACATCCGGCAGACGTCCTCACCGGAGATGCGAATCGTGCCGCGATCGAGCTGCTTGAGTCCGGCGAGCGTGCGCAGCAGCGTGGTCTTACCGGCGCCGTTGTGGCCGAACAGAGCAACTATCTCGCCGGCGCGCAGGTTGATGTCACAGCCGTGCAGGACCGGCCGCGGCCCGTACGACACGACGACCCCGTCCGCGCTCAACATGCTGTGGGCCGAGCCGTTCATGGAAGCTCCACCGCCGGCGCTCACGCCACACCTGCCGTACTCCGGATGTGACCGAAGTAGATCTCGGCGAGCTCCGAGGAATGAAGCAGCCGGTCGGGCGTGTCCTCGCCCACGACCGTGCCCTCGGCGAGAAAGATCGCACGCCGCGCGACTTCGCGCACGATGCCCATGTTGTGCTCGACGAGGACGATCGTCACGCCGTCCCCGGCCAGCTTCTCGATCATCTTCGCCACGTCTTCTCGTTCACCCGCATCGAGGCCGGAGGCGGGCTCATCTAGCAGCATCAGGCGCGCCCGCTGCGCGAGGCATCGGGCGATCGCCACCTTCTTCTGCTGGGCAAAACTGAGCTCACCGGCGATGGTGCTCGCGACCGCCGAGAGTCCCGCATACTCGAGCACCTCCTCGACCCGCTCGCGAACCTGCCGGGCCTCGCGGCGCACCGCGCGCGGTGACAGCAGGCCCGAGCGCAGGGTGGCCGAGCGGTCGCTCTGGGCGAATACCGCGACGTTGTCCCACGCCGTCATCGAGTCGAACAGGCGAACGTCCTGGAAGGTCCGGCCGATCCCCATGCGCGCCAGCCGCTGGGGTGATGTGTGCGTGACGTCCTGGCCGTCGAACAGCAGCTGGCCGGACGTAGGCGGCAACAACCGTGAGATCAGGTTGAACAGGGTCGTCTTGCCGGCACCGTTGGGCCCGATCAGGGCAACTATGTCGCCCTGCTCCACCGAGACCGTCACGCCGTCCACGGCACGGAACCCTCCGAACGAACGCGACAACTCGACCGTCTGGAGGATGGGCGGGCGCCCGGATGCGCTGATCATGGTTCGGTCGCCCCGGCGCCGCGCCGCGGCACCAGCTTGCGGACGTCGCCGAGCTGGACCAGGCCCCTGGGGAGGACCGCGACGACCCCGACCAGCAGCGCCGCGAAGATGAGCTGCTGCACCGCGGCGGTCGTGGTCGCCGACAGGTTCAGGTTCGACAGCAAAGGTTGCGCGAACGCGATCAGCGTCGCCCCGAGCAGGCTACCCACAGCTGATCCGGTTCCTCCGATCACCACGATCGCCACGAGCAGGATGGCCAGGCTCACGTCGAACGTACCGGTCTGGGCCACGCCCAGGTACGCGGCGTACAGCACTCCGGCCGCAGCGGCGAGCATTCCGGAGATTCCGAACACGCCCACTTTCAGACGCAGCACCCCGAACCCCGCGGTCAGCAATGCGGACGGCGAGTCGCCCATCGCGCGCAACAGCCGTCCGTATGGGCTGCGGCGCAACCAGATCGCGAACACCAGGGTCGTGATCGCCAGCACCGCGGCGGCGGTGATGTACGCGAACGTCGAGCTGACGGCCAAGCCGAGTACGGTCGGCGTCGGAAGCCCGTAGTCGCCGTTGGCTCCGCCGCTGACCGAAGTCCAGTTGAACAGCGCATTGATCGCGAAGGCCTGGAAGGCGAAGCTGGCCACGATGAAGTAATCGCCTGAGATCCGGAGCGAGCCGAACGCGAGGATCACGCTCACCAACCCGCCGAGCAGCGCGGCGACCAGGCCACACACGATCAGGTCATTGCTCCACCCGCGTTGGGCCATGACCGCGTAGGTGAAGGCGCCCATTCCGAACAGCGCCGCGTGGTGGATGGACAGCGCCCGGGCATAGCCGATCACGAAGTTCAGAGCGATCGCCACCACGAAATAGATCAGCAACTGCATGGCGATGTCCGAGTAAACGAGGGTCAAGCCGAAGACGATCATCGCCCCACCTCCGCAGCCGCTCGGCTGAGCCCAGCGGGCCGCATGAGCAACAGCACGAGCGCGATTCCAAATACGGCACTGGCCGCCCAAGTCTCGGAGATGTAGAACGAAAACACCGGCTGCACGAAGCCGAGCGCGAGGGCGAGCAGGAAACCTCCGGCGTAGGTCCCCCGTCCGGCGGCGATCACCGCAATCGCGGCCAGGAGCACGACGTTGGTCCCGTCGGCCGACGTCTGCGTGCTCAGCATGCCGAGCAGCACGGCCGCGCACGTAGAGCAGACCGCGGCCACCGCGTATACCCCGGTCATCGTTAGCCCGATGCGAGTGCCGACCAGCTCGGAGAGCTCGGGGTTCGAAGCGATGCCGCGCACGCGATACCCCCAGCGCGTTCGCCTCAGCGCCCAGACGACGAGCGCGAAGATGCCGGCCGCCAGACCGATAGCGATCCACGACAGGGCGCTGAACGGGAAGCCGGCCACCGGGTGAACGCGGACCAGCGACGGAATGTTGAAGGTGCGGATGGCCGGCCCGAAGCCCAACTGCATGAGCGCTCCGGTGCCGATCGCGATGCCCAGCGATACGA
Source organism: Solirubrobacterales bacterium (assembly GCA_019240305.1). Taxonomy (GTDB): domain Bacteria; phylum Actinomycetota; class Thermoleophilia; order Solirubrobacterales; family Solirubrobacteraceae; genus Palsa-465. The sequence goes on along the minus strand of JAFAYP010000294.1, from coordinate 2,052 downwards.
CGAAAATGGCCAGTCGGTCCAACCCGCGCCGGGAGAGCCGGTGGTATAGGGCGAACGCGATCAGCGTCACGGCGAACACGGCGGCGATCGCCAGTAGTACCGAGCCAATCAGCGGCACCGCCGATTCCGATGTGTTGAGCGTGACCGCGAGCATGAAGCCGAGGATCGCGAACGTGCCGTAGGCGATGTGAAAGATGCCGGTGGTGTTGTAGAGGATTGCGAAGCCCAACGCGGACAACGCGTACACCGAGCCGAAGGTGAGTCCTTGAGTGATGGTGACCTGGAGAGCCATGGTGTGTCGTGGAGTCGGATGATCACAGACGAGGCCGGGACCGCGCCGGGCACACGACGAAATTCACGTCGCGCAGCCGGCGCGCCGGTCGCGTCTGTTCCCTCGAATCCCCCCGGGTCTCCTAGCCGGCCGAGGCCACAGACAGCTTGGCGACCTGCTTGAACGGCGAGCCGCCCGAGGAATGCATCACCGCGAACTGACCGGGGGCGCTGTGGCCCGCGGCGAACTGGAAGCTGCCGCAGCAGCCGGTGTAGCTCTGCGATGGATCGCTCAGCACCTTCTGGACCGCGGCTCCGTCGGACCCGTATCCCTTCTGGATCGCTGTCTTCAGCGCCTGCGCGGCGATCATCGTCGAGGTGTAGAAGCTGCCGTCCCACAGCTCTGGCGTGACGCTCGGATACAGCTTCTGCTTGACCGCCTTCCACTGGGCCGCGTAGTTGTAGATCCCTGACGTGTAGGCAAAGTTCAGCTTGCCTGATTGGATCTGCTGCGCGTACCCTCCCGCGGCGACGTTGCCGTACATCGGAATCGAGACACCCTGCGCCGCCAGCTTCTGGACGATTGTCTGTCCGAGGGTTCCCACCGCGAGCACCATCAGTGCCTGCGGATGGTTGGACAACGCCTGGGTGATTTGCGGGGTGGGATCGCTCGTGCCCTGGCCGATGATCACGACATGGGCCGACTTGCCGCCGAGCTTCTGCCACATCGACGAGTAGCTCGATTGCGTGGTCGGGTAGTTCACCTGGTCGACCAGGACCGAGATGTCGGAGATGCCCTGGGCGTGCGCGTACTGACTCAGCGTCGCGATCTCCTGGTCCACGGTCGGGACGACGTTGTAGAACCACTGGAGGTTGAGCAGGGAGTTCTCCCCCAGACAGGGCCCGAGCACCGGAACATGCGTGCGCTGCGCCTGGGCGGCCTGCGCGTGCGAAACGGCGAGGAAGCAGGTGTTGACGGCGAACGCATGGTTCGCCACGAGCTGGTTGTAGGCCTGCACGCCACCCGCCGCATCGCCCTGGATGTCGACGAACTTGGCGTTGAGCTTCTTGCCGTCGATGCCGCCGCTCGAGTTGATCTGGTCAACCGCCATGAGCACACCGCGCTGCATCGAGGCGCCGTAGGCCGCGGCCGGACCGGTCAGCGGGATCGAAGTGCCGATGACGTAGGAACCCGAGGTGTGGGTCGAAGCTGACGCGTTCGAGGCGTTCGTGACGCTACCGCCGGAGCTAGACGACGACGAGCTCGACGAGCTCGAGCCGCAGGCGCCAATCGCCAGGGCGGTGGCGACGGCCAGCGATGCCGGGAGCACTACCGCCCGCATCCGGCGCGTGCCGGCTCGCAATCGCTCGATCAGTTGGGACATGTCCTCGTTCTCCTCCTCGGGTCGCCGATGTCTCGCCGATCTGACTGAAGCGATATCAGTTCAGGTACGAGTGTGAATATATGGCCGGTGACAACGCCTGTCAAGGCCTCACCGACGTAACCAGGCCCCCGACTCCACTTCAGATTGGGAAGTCATGAGTGATCTCCGCGTCCTTCGGCGGGATACGCGGGGCGAGCCTTGGTGGACCCGGGCCGTCGGGCGATTCGGCGCCATCCGGGCTGGCTGACAAGCTGGGAGTGCCCGTGCCCGAACCGCTCAGCTTCGATCCCATCGAGGAGGCCGGGCGCCACTGGCGTAAGCGCTGGGGCGCGGCGCCGACGATCCCGATGATGGCCGTGACCTCGGTCATGCGGGTGCAGCAGATATGGCTCTCGCG
>JAFAYP010000076.1 GCA_019240305.1 Solirubrobacterales bacterium | reverse complement strand
ACGACGACCTCCGGGTTGAAGATGTTCACGAAGCTGGCGATGGCCACCCCCAGCCGGGTGCCGATCAGCTCGATCGCGTCGATCGCCGCGTGGTCGCCGTCGTGGGCGAGCTCGGTGACCAGTGGCCCCTCGAGGTCGCGCCCGGCGCCCAGCGCGCGGCCGAGCCCGGAGTCCGGACGCTCGCGGGCGATCCGCAGCGCCTCGCGGGCCAGCGCGGTGCCCGAGGCCATCGACTCCACGCACCCGTGGTTGGGGCAGTTGCCCTGGCACGGGGGGCCGTTCAGGTCGATCACGACATGCCCGAGCTCGGCGGCGGCCCCGACCGCCCCCCGGTAGGGCTCGCCGCGGAGGATCAACCCGCCTCCGATGCCCGTGCCGATCGTCAGCAGCACCACTTCGTTGCAGCCGCGGGCGGCGCCGGCGCGGTGCTCCGCGCGTACCGCACAGTTCGCGTCGTTGTCGACGAACACCGGCAAATCGAGCCGCTCGGCCATCACGTCCGCGAACATGACGTCCCGGAGCGGAAGGTTGACCGCGATCACCGCGTTTCCGGTTCGCTGGTCGATCAGCGAGGGGATGCCGAAGCCGACCGCGTCGACGTCGCCGCCGGCCCCCGCAATGGTCTCCTCGACCGCCTCGACGACCACGTCGAGCAGGTATGACTGGTCGAGGCGGTTCATGCTGCGCTGGACGCGGTGGTGCACGGACAACCCGGAATCGACCGCACCAGCCAGCAGCTTCGTACCGCCCATGTCGACGCCGATCGTGCGCCGGCCCGGCATGCCGTCACTATATGGGTACATGCCCAGCGACCTCGGACAGCCTCCCTACAAGATCTACCGCTCCGGACCGCGCGGCCTGAAGGAGCGCCTGCGCGGCGAGGAGGACGAGCTACGCGTCCCCCGCGGGTACCGCACCTACCGGGGCGGCGGGCGTACCGGATCGCGCCGGCGGATCACCCCCAAGCGCGTGATCCTGGGCCTGCTGGCCCTGCTGGTGGCCTGGCTGGCGCTGTCGTTCGTGTTGTTCCTGATCAGCTCAGGCGATGCCAACACCTCGGTTCCGGCCGATGCCCAGGCCGAGCTGACATCGGGCGGCAACATGCTCACCTCGACGGACACGGTCCTGATCCTCGGCACCGATCAGCGCCCGACGACCGGGCCGGGCTCGAAGGAGCCCGGGGCGAACCACTCCGACGCCGGCGCGAACTCCGACACGATCATGCTGTGGCGGATCGGAGGCGGCGTCTCGCGGCGCCTGTCGATCCCGCGCGACACGGTGGCGGAGATCCCCGGACACGGGCTGGCCAAGATCAACGCCGGCTACGCCCTGGGGGGCCCGGCGCTGGCGATCAAGACGATCCAGCAATTCGCGGGGATCCCGATCAACCACGTGATCATCGTGAACCTCGGCGCGTTCCCGCCGTTCATCGACGCGATCGGCGGGGTCACGGTGACCACCACCGACAAGGTCTGCTCGAACATCAGCGGCGGCACCAAGGACGGCGGCTTCACGCTCAACCTGAACCCCGGCACCCATCACCTAAACGGGATCCAGGCGCTGACTCTCGCCCGCACGCGCGAGAACGCCTGTGATCCGGCGAGCAACGATCTCACGCGCGAGGGCTATCAGCAGCAGATCCTGAACGGCGTCAAGAGCCAGCTGTTCTCCCTGCACACATTCCTGCATCTCCCATGGGCGGCCTGGGACGCTCCCAAGGTGCTGCGGACCGACATGGGCGGGCCGACGCTGCTCAGCCTGTTCATCGCGTCTGAGCTCGGGGGCTCGGCTCCGGTCCAGATCCTCAAGCCGACGGGGGCGGAGGCGTTGCCGGGGTACGGGGACGCGCTGACCACGACCCCGCAGGCGGTCCACGCCGCGGTCTCGAAGCTGATCAACGGCTGATAGTGTCTGCTTTCTGACACCGACCCGCCGGCGGTCTTGAGGGTTGCCGATTGCTGCCGATAGGGAGAGTGTGGGATTTGCGGAAACTCGGCTACGGGGATAGCCGATGGCCTCGAACAACCGTCCATCACCTAACGCATGACCCGATGGCTTCGTCGCCATGCGCGGTGGCTCGCCGCCGCGTTGATCGTGGTGCTGGCCGGCGGCCTGGCCCTTGCGCTGCGGACCGCCGTCTCCGCCCACGCCCAGCCCGTCCCGAGGGTCGCTCAGGTTCGCGCGATTGCGCCACCGGTGCTGGCGCCGGCGGCCCGCCGCCGTGGCGGTTCGCGGCGCGCCGGTTCGATCGCTCCTAGCCACGGCCAGGCCGCGGCAGCATCGGCGCCCAACCGCATCCGTCCCGGGGTGCCGACTCCGGCGCCGAGCTCCCAGGCCGAGTCGCTCGCCCTGCGCAAGGTCACCGGGCTCACCGCGGCGCAGGTGAGCACCCGTGCCGTCTGCCAGCGGGCCGCCGCCGGCCACGCCAGCTGCGCCGCGCAACTGCTCGTGCTGCGCAGCACCGGCGCTCCGGTCCGCCCCCACGTGACCAGGTACAGCTCGCTCGGACGCGTTCGTCGCGCGCTCGCCCGGGGAGCCCGGGCCGCCACCGTCGTGGCCGCGGCGGCACCGCCGTCGGCCGACACCCCGGCCTATCTCCAGCAGGCCTACGACCTGTCCTACCTGGCCCAGACCGGCGGCTCCGGCGACACGATCGGCGTGGTCGACGCCTACGACGATCCGACCGCGGCCTCGGATCTGAGCACGTATCGCCAGCAGTACGGCCTGCCGAGCTGCACCACGTCGAACGGCTGCTTCCGCAAGGTCGACCAGAACGGCGGCTCCTCTTGGCCTGGACCGGATTCGAGCTGGGACCAGGAGATCTCGCTCGACCTCGACGCGGTGTCGGCCGTCTGCCCCAACTGCCACATCCTCCTGGTGGAGGCCAACACGGATAGCTTCTCCGACCTTCAGACCGCGATGCAGACCGCGGCCAATCTCGGCGCCAAGCAGATCTCGGCTAGCTGGGACGGCATCGCCAGCGGGGTCCCCGCCGTGTTTCGGACGTTCTCCGGCGTGGCCACCGTGGCCGCCACGGGCGACTCGGGTTATCTCGGCGCGGACCAGGACGCGTATCCCGCCGCGCTGCCCGGCGTGACCGCCGCCGGGGGCACGAGCCTGGCTCCGGCCGCCACGTCGAGCGCCCGCGGCTACGGCGAGTCGGCCTGGTCGGGCGGCGGGTCCGGCTGTGATGTGCTGTTCGCCCGCCCCGCCTACCAGCCCGCCGAGGGCTGCGACGGCCGCGCCTACGCCGACCTCTCGGCCGATGCCGACCCGCACACCGGGCTCACCGTCTACAACCACGGGACGTGGAGCCTGCTCGGCGGCACCAGCCTCTCGACTCC
>JAFAYP010000053.1 GCA_019240305.1 Solirubrobacterales bacterium | reverse complement strand
GCGTTCGAGATCGGTGTGCATCCTTGCGCCGTCACCATCTTCCCATTGTCCGGCGTCGTTGTGAAGTCGGAGTTGTTCGGGATGTGGAGCGGATAGGGACCGTACACCCACGGCTGGCACAGCAGCTCGGTGTTCTCGTTCTTGATGTTCTTGAACGCCGTGTTGACGCTCTGAATCGTGTACGGGCCGTGCACCGTCAGGAGCGCGTCCTTGGCGAACTTGCCCAGCAGATAGCCCATCTCGCTGAACGAGCCGAGTCCTCCGGCCACGGCCGAGCCGTACTTGGCCAGGATCGCCTTGTAGAGCTGCATCTCGGGACCGTTGTGGTCGTCAGGATCGGTCAGCTCGGCGTTGACGAACAGCTTGTGGTTCCACTTCGGTCCCAGCGCCTTGGCCAGGAAGTCCGTGTTGCACGGGGTCGAGCAGCCCCAGCCCTTGACGCGATCCTCGAGGCCGAGCTTCTGCGCTGCCTGCAGGATGACCAGCGCCTCGGGCGGGGTGAAGTTCAGCACCACCCAGCCGTTGGAGCCCGCGTCGTTGACGAGGTTCAGCGCCAGCGAGTTGGCGTCGTTGATCGGCACGTTCGCGGTCAGCTCGGTGATTGGAACCCCGGCCGCCTTGGCCAGCGCCGCCGGCCCGGCCGCGATGTAGCCCGTGCCGGGCACGTTTGATTGGACGAACACCATCTTCGAGATGTGCTGAGTGAGCGCGTACTGCACCGCTCCGTCGGAGCTGTAGCGCGGGCCCATGTTGACCGCCGCGCTGTGCGGCGTCGACCAGCACTCGGGCGCGATGCCCGCTCCCATCTCGTAGATGCCGAGCTGGTCCCAGTAGCTCTGGTCGATCGTGCACTCGAGCAGATCGAACACGCCGACGATGCCGACCACGTGGTCGGTCTGGATCAGCTGCTTGGCCGCCGCGGCGATCTGCGCCGGCTGCGTCTGGTCGTACTGGACGAACAGCTGGAGCGGATGGCCGTTGACCCCACCGTTCGCGTTCACGCACGCGAAGTACGCGTTGATCATGTTCGGGCCGTCGCTGAAGTCGGTGCCCGGCTGCTTGGTGTCGATCGTGCCGATCTTGATCGGCGTCCCGGTGGCAGCCGCGCCCGCCTTCGGCCCGCACGAGGACGTGCTCGCCGATGCGCTGCCCGAGCCGCTGCCCGAGCCGCTGCTCGAGCCGCTGCTCGAGCTCGATGTGGCGCTCGTGGCGCTGCCGCCGGATCCCGGCGGCGCGCTGGTGCTGCTGCCGCTGCTGCCACACGCAGCCAGCAGCACTGCTCCGATGACGACTGCCAGGGCCACGCCCAGGCGCGCGCGTAGCGCGTGTTGTTGCATCCGTCTCACCTCTGTCCTCCTCCGCAAATCACTCGGTCGAACCCGCCCCGGTTGGCGAGGGGGCGATCTTATTCACACGACGCGCTGTATGCAATGTCGCCCTAACGCGACCGCAAGAAACGATTGCAGTCGCCGCGCGGACACATTTCTGCATGCAGACCATCCGCGAGCAATACACTGCGCGCCCCGTGTCCGTGCATGCCAACCGTACCCAGATGACGCGCGCATTGCTGAGTTTGCGCGAGCAGATCCTGAGCGGCGAGTTCAAGCCCGGCGACCGCATGTCCGAGCTGCGGCTGGTCGAGCGCCTCGGGGTGTCCCGCACGCCACTGCGTCTGGCGCTGGTCGCGCTCGAGCACGAGGGCCTGCTGCGCAACCTCCCGGCTGGCGGGTACGTCGTCCGCGAGTTCACCCGGGCCGACATCCGGGACGCGATCGAGATTCGCGGGGTGCTCGAGGGCTCGGCGGCCCGTTTCGCCGCCGAACGCGGAGCCAGCCGGCGTGATCTCCGCGCGCTGCGCACGATCAACGACTCGGTCGAGCCGCTCGTGCGCCAGGCCGACTACGAGTCCTTCGAGCGCTACGTGGCGCTCAACGAGGCCTTTCACGCCCGGCTGCGCAAGATGGCCCAGAGCTCGCTGCTCGAGCGCACGCTGGAGGCCGTGCTGTCGCTGCCCTTCGCCAGTCCGAGCGCCCTGGTCCTCCAGCACGCCCAGCTGCCAGAGTCGCGCGAGATCCTGGTCGTTGCACACCGCCAGCACCTTGGCTTGGTCGAGGCCATCGCGGGGCGCGAGGGGAGCCGAGCCGACGGCATCGCTCGCGAGCACGCGCGTCTGTCGCTGACCAACCTCGAGATCGTGCTCAGCCAACGCGACCTGCTCGACGAGGTCCCGGGGGCCGCGCTGCTGACCTTCGCGCCGACCGGCAAGAGCGGGTCAACCAGCTAACGCCCGGCGAGCGCACCCTTCTCCCACGGCTCGACGTCCTCGCCCCCCCACGCCATCGCCACTCGGGCGGCGCGGACGATGTCCTCGGCGCCCGGCCGGTAGGCGTCCTCGAGCGGCGGGCTGACCGGCACTGGCGTGTAGGGAGCGCCCACGCGCTGTACGGGTGCCTCCAGATAGTCGAAGGCGGCGGCCTGGAGCTGGGCGGCCAGCTCGGCACCGAACCCGCCGGCGGTCACCGCCTCGTGCGCGACGATCGCTCGTCCGGTGCGCCGCAGCGACCCGGCCAGCGTGTCGAGATCGAGCGGCACCAGCGTACGCGGATCGATCACCTCGGCCTCGATCCCGTGCTCGCGCGCCAGCCGCTCGGCCGCCTCCAGTGCGTCGCCCACCAGCCGCGAGAGCGCGACGATCGTGACGTCGCGCCCTGCGCGCAGCGTGCGAGCCCGGCCCAGCGGGATCGGCTCGGGCGGATCGGGCACGGCCTCGCGGCGGAAGTACAGCGCCTTGCACTCCACGAACACCACCGGACCCGGGTCCGCGATCGCGCTCATCAAGTGGCCGGCCGCATCGGCCGCGCCGCTCGGCATGACCACCTTGAGCCCCGGCACGTGGGTGAGCCACGCCTCGAGGCTCTGCGAGTGCTGCGCGCCGTTTCGCTGACCCGATCCACCCTGCGTACGCAGCACGAGCGGCACGGTGAGCTGGCCGCCCGACATGAAGTGGGCCTTGGCCGCCTGGTTGACGAGCTGATCGAGGGCCAGCGTGACGAAGTCGATGAACATGATCTCGACCACCGG
>JAFAYP010000004.1 GCA_019240305.1 Solirubrobacterales bacterium | reverse complement strand
AAGGCCGGATGCTCCGTCGAGGACGCCCGGCCTGTAGCAGCGCGCCGGGCTAGCGGCTACCTCTCATCCCGGCTCCGGCCAGAACCCGTCATCGGCGACCTGCTCGAAGCTGTCGGGGCAAGAGCACAGAAACAGGTCACGCCGCAGACGCGATGCTTGTGCACCCTTCACCAGCAGCGTCCGGGGGGCATCGTCAAGGTGTATGGCTATGGCCGAGCGGATGTCCGCGCGAGCCGACCCGCCGCCAAGTTGACGGTGCCCCGGCCACGCCGTTCCTCGATTTCAGTCGGGCGTCAGGCCAGGTCCGCCCCGTTGCCCGGAACCGTCCCTGTGCGCTGCCCGATTCGCCGGGACCGCGGCACGACGGCGGCGAGGTAGGCCGCCCCGCTGAGCGCCGTGATCCAGAAGCTGGTCGGCCAATCCGTGTAGAACGCCAGCGCGATGCCGAGCCACGCCTCGGCCAGCGCCAGCGCCGCCGAGAGCAGCAGCCCGCGTCCGAGCCGGACGGTGAGGCGCTGCGCCGTGGCGGCAGGGCCGACCATGAGGGCGAACACCAGCAGCACGCCCACGATCTGGGCGCACTCCGCCGTCGCGAGCGCCACGACGGCCAGGAACAGCACGGAGACGAGGCGCAGCGACACGCCCCGCGCCTCGGCCAGCTCCGGCTGCAGACTCGCGAACAGCAACGGCCGCGAGATCGCGGCCAGCCCGGCCAGGCTGGCGAGGCCGAGGACCAGTAGCGCCCATAGCGTGGGTACATCCACGCCGAGCACGTTGCCGAACAGCAGCGCCGTCGCTTGCGTGGCGTAAGCGGTGAAGAAGTGCAGGAACAGCAACCCGAACCCGAGCGCCACGGCGAGCACCAGGCCGATCGCCACGTCCCGTCCGGCCAGCCGCTCGCCGAGCAGCCCCATGCCGACCCCGCCCGCGACCGTGACGAGCACTAATCCCCAGAGCGGCGGGGCGCCGACCAGCACCGCCCCGGTCGCCCCGGTGAAGCCGACATGCGCAAGGGCATGGCCGGCGAAGGTCTGTCCGCGCAGCACCAGGAAGAACCCGACCAGCCCCGACACCACGGCGACCACCGCCGCCGCAAGGAAGGCGTTGACCATGAAGTCGTAGGCGAGCAGGCCGTCCGCGAGCATCAGGAGCCGGCGTGGTGGTGCGCATGGGCGTGATCCTCGTGGCGGTGCGGGTCCCGCTCCACGTCGTGGTCGCCGGCCATGACGAAGATGCGGCTCCCGAGACGCACGACCTCGATCTCCGAGCCGTAGAGCCGGGACAGCACGGGGCCGGTGATCACTTCCTCCACGGTCCCGAGGGCCGCATGGCCGCTCCCGAGATAAAGCACCCGACCGAGCGCCCCCAGCAGCGGGTTGAGCTCGTGGGCGCTGAACAGCACGGTGATTCCCAATGCGCGCTGCACGCGCCGCACCAGCTCCACAACGCCGCGCTGGTGGTTCGGATCGAGGCTGATCAGCGGCTCGTCAAGCAGCAGCAGCCGTGGCCGGCCGAGCAGGGCCTGGGCCAGGAGCACGCGCTGCCGCTCACCGCCCGAGAGGTCGGCGAGCGGGCGGGCGGCGAGCGCGGTGGCCCCGACCAGGTCCAGCACGCGGTCCACGTCATGCCGAGCCGACGGACCGAGCACGGGCAGCCCCCAGCGATGGCCGCTCGCGGCCGCGGCGACGACGTCGCGCCCGCTCAGGCGCGACGTGGCGGTGCTGCGGACCTGCGGCACGTAGCCGATGGCAGCACTTCCCCGCGCCGCCGGTCGTCCCAGCACCTGGATCGCGCCCCGGCTCGGCCGCACCAAGCCGAGGATCGCGCGCATCAGCGTGGTCTTGCCTGAGCCGTTCGGGCCGAGCACGCCGACGAACTCGCCTTCGCCCAGCGCGAAGCTGATGCCGGACAGCACGGTCCGGCCGCCGAGCGCGAGCGTCGCATCCGCGAACTCGACCGCGATCATCCGGTCCGGCCGGACATCGCCTTGTCGAGCGCGTCGAGCTGACCGAGCATCCACTGCTGGTAGTCCTTGCCCTTCGGCTCGGTCTCGGTGACGCCGATGATCGGCACCTTGGATTGCTCGGCGATGCGCAGCAGCCGCCGGGCCGCCGTGTCGGTCGCCTGGCTGTTGTAGATGAACAGCTTGACCCGGTGCTGCCGCAAGTCGCTCTCGAGTGCTGCGACGTCGGAGGCACTCGGTTCGGTGTTGTTCATCACCGCGAGCTGGAAACGCTCGTTGCGCATGACAAGGCCGAGGGAAGCGGCCATGTAGCCGAACACGGGCTCGGTCGCAGTCACGGGCGTGCCGGCGTATTTCCGGCGCAGCTCGGCGACCTTGGCATCGATCAGCTTGAGGGAGTCGAGGAAGCGCTGCAGGCGCTGATCGTACTCCGCCTTGTTCGCCGGGTCGGCGGCGGCGAGACCCGCCGACAGCACCCGGGCGTAGGCCGGCATGACGGCCAGGTCATACCAGAGGTGCGGGTTGTCCCCGGCCTTCTTGCCGACGAGGTCGGCGACCACGATCACCCGGCGATCGGCCACGGTCGTCGCCCCGAGCAGTCTGGCCATCCAGGGATCGTAGTCCGCGCCGTTGTAGGCGACGATCTTTGCAGCCGACAGCGCGCGGGCGACGGACGGGCTTGCCTCGAACAGATGTGGGTCTTCGTCCGGGTTGCTGAGGATGCTGGTTACTGCGGCGTGCGGTCCGGCGAGCTGCTGGGCGACGTCGCCGTAGAAGTTCTCGGCCGCAACGATGCTCAAGGGCCGCTCCCCGGACTGCGCGCGGGCGCCGCCACCCACCACGAGGCAGAGCAGCACCGCGAGCATCGCGACCTTTCGCATGACCAATCCTTCCATCCGTGATCTGGACCTACCAGCCGCGCGAAGTTGCGTAGGGCCTCAGCAGCCGAAGGCAGATAAATGCTATAACATAGCGTTCTCGCCGTCCAGCGGCGGGCGATGCGAGCTGCTTCATCTTTGGGATGGACGAATAACGACAGGGTCAGACGAACACGGGTCCGGCCTCGTCACCTGAACCCGGCGGAGCCAACGCCAACTTCTACTCCTAACCCCCACTCCAGCTCGGCGAACGCGGTCGTGATGGCATCGTCAAGGTGTATGGCTATGGCCGAGCGGATGTCCGCGCGAGCCGACCCGCCGCCAAGTTGACGGTGCCGTCCGGGGTCCCGGCCCGCGTTGGCGCTCAGCCCCGGGCGGTTACTGCCATACCGAGCGGCGTGAGGTCCCGCCTAGCGCCTCGACAGCAGCCGCGACGCGAGCGCCCCGAAGACCCGTCCGCGCGCGGTGCGGTTCGCCCTGCGGCGCAGCGTCACGCCGACTGCGGACGCCGTGAGCGAT
>JAFAYP010000383.1 GCA_019240305.1 Solirubrobacterales bacterium | reverse complement strand
GCAGCTCGCGAGCGCGACGACCACCGAGCAGGTTGACAGCCTGAACGCCCAGCTCCACGACGCCGAGGCATCGATCTCGAGTGACGAGGCGACGCTCGGCCGCCTGAACCACCAGGTTGGGTTCAGCTCGCTGGGGCTCCAGATCAGTGCGCAGACGCCGCCCCCGGTGGCGCAACCCAGCGGCTTCGGCGTCGGGCGGGCCGCGCACGACGCCGGCCGGGTGCTCACGGTGGCCGCCGGCGTGGCGCTGATCGCGATCGCCGGACTCACCCCGGTGGCCCTCCTCGCCGCGCTGATCTGGTGGGTGGGCGCGGCGCTCCGGCGCCGTCGCCGCGAGCAGGCGCTCGACTCGGTCTGACCCGGCGTGATGCCACCTCCCGCGCGCCTGCGCCTGCGTGGGCGTGTGCTATGCATGGGCGATGCCGACAAGCAGCGAGGACACGATCGCGCTGCTGCGTCGCGTCCCGGTCTTCTCCACGCTGTCCGGGGAGGAGCTGGAGCAGGTGGCACAGGTGGCCATGCCCCGGCGCTTCGACGCCGGCGCGGTGGTGTTCAAGGAGGGCGACGAGGGCAGCACCTGCTACATCGTGCGCAGCGGACGGGCGCGGGCGATCCGCGAGCACCCCGATGGCCGCTCGATCACGCTGGCCCACTTCGATTCCGGCGACATCTTCGGCGAGATGGCGATGCTGGACGGGGAGCGGCGCTCGGCCACCGTGGAGGCGACCGAGGCGACCGAGGCGATCGCGATTCTCAGCGGCGACATGCACCGGCTGCTGCGTGAGCATCCGGACATCTCGGTCAAGCTGATCGCTGCGCTCGGGCAGCGGCTCAGGGACACCAACGAGCGCCTGGCCCGCCAGTCGTTCCAGACCGTGCAGAGCCGCGTGGCGGCTGCCCTCGCTCAGCTCGTGGCCGCCGCGCGGGCCTCCAACGAGGGCGGTCCCGAGGCCGGTGTGCTGATCACCGCGACCCAGGCCGAGCTGGCCCAACTCGCGGGTTCCTCGCGCGAGTCGGCCAGCCGCTTCCTGGCCGTGCTCGAACGCGCAGGAATAATTACGCAAGGACGGGGAAAGCTCACCGTCCATGACCCCGAAGCGCTCGGCCGCTACGTCTACTGAAAGACCTGAAGGGACAATCGAGCTTTCTGCGGGTGGGGCCGTCGTCCAGGGCAACGAGGTCATCGTGATCGTCCCAGTCAAGCGCGACGCCCGCCGCCGGCGCGTGCTCGCGCTGCCCAAGGGACACCTCGATCAGGGCGAGACCGACGAGGCGGCCGCTCGGCGCGAGGTGGCCGAGGAGACGGGTGTCGTGGCCGAGCTGATCGACAAGCTGGGCGATGTCGAATACAGCTACGAGCGCCGGGGGCGCCGTCGCAACAAGCGGGTGGCGTTCTATCTGTTCGAGTACCGGTCGGGGAGCCTCGAGGACCACGACCACGAGATCGAGGACGCGCGCTGGATGCCGCTGGAGGAGGCGGTCCGCGAACTGACCTATGACGGCGAGCGCGAGATCGTTCGCCGCGCGCTATCGCGTTTGTCGCCGGATCGATAGGCTCACGCCGTGCGAGTCCTCAACTTCTACTCGTCGGTGTTCGCCGACCAACTCCGCCGCGGGCGCAAGACGGCCACGATCCGCCTGGGCGACAAGTCACACAAGTACCGCAAGAACGACTGCGTGCTGGTGACCATCGGCTACCAGCACTCCCCGCGCGAGAAGATCTTCAACGCGGTAATCGACCAGGTCGAGGTCAAACGGGTCCGCGACCTGTCGCCGCGGGACATCGAGCACGACAACCCGGAGTTCCGGCGGGTGGACGAGATGATCCACTTCCTGGAGCAGATCTACGGCCGCAAGGTCTCGATGGACGACACCGTGACCGTTGTGCGCTTCTCGCAGATCATCGAGAACCCGCCCGAGATCCGCGACCGCATGCACGGGCTGGGCGCGGCGCGCAACTGAGTCGGCAGGCGACCGGTCTACCGGTCAACGCCTCACTCCTGCTCGCCCCGCTGGCGCCTGCGGATTCACCCGGCTCCGGTGCGGAGAACGCGGCACTCGATCGACCTGGGGGCAGGAGTGTGGCGTTGTCGGGGTCGCCCGGGCGCCGGCTGGCCCCAACGGGTCAGCGCTTGCGGTGCGACCGGCGCTGGCTCAGCCCCCCCTGGCCGGACAGCGCGCCGGCGCCACCCAGCGACTGACGGGCCGGAGCCGGCGGGCTGTAGCGCGGAGCCGGGGTGCTGTAGACGGGCGGGGACACCGAGGAGGTGACCGGCGATGTGGTCGCGGCGGGCGAGGCCCCGCTCGGGGCCGACGCGGCGGCCGACTTGTGGGCCGCGGGGTGGTGGGCGGCTGGCTTGTGGGCGGCCGCCTTGGCCGATGCCGCCTTGGCGGTGACGTGACGTGCCGCGGGGGCGGCGGGCGTGGTGGTGCTCGCCGGGGTGGTCGTGGTGGCGGCCGAGCTCGCCGGCGGTGTGGCTACGGCGGCGCCGGTGGGGACGGACACCGGCACCGTCGTCGCCTTGGCGCCCGTCGAGGCGGCGTTGCGGCTGTTCGAGCCGCCGATCAGCAGAAAGATCACGAGCACGAGCAGCACCAGGGCAAGCACGACGATCACGAACCGCCTACGAGCCTGGGGTCGCTGCGACGCGCGGGATCCGCGTTGACCGTTCCGGCCCGATGCGCGGCTCCGCAAGCGCGTGCCGGCGACGGCCGCGGCTGACAGCCCGGTCGGGCGGCGCCGCGGCCGAGCTCGGTCGAGCAGGCCGGAGCGTCCGCGGTCGGGGGGCTCCCGCGTGCGCGCCCGCGAGCGACCG
>JAFAYP010000277.1 GCA_019240305.1 Solirubrobacterales bacterium | reverse complement strand
GGCCCGACCGCCGGATCCTGCAGGTGGGTGCGCACGTAGCGCCGGATCTCGGCCCGCATCGCCTCGCGGGTAGCCGCTCGCGTGGTCGGGACCGACGGCTCGACCGCCGCCCGGAGCAGCTCGAGCGCCGCATTGGCCGCGGCCACGCCGGCCGCCGGCTCGAGCCAGGGCTGCTCGAGCGCCAGCGCGTTCATGTAGCGAACCAGCAGCCGCGCCGGACCGCTGCCGGTCAGCGGGGGGAGCGCGCGCAGGTCGGCCAGCCGCGGGCACACCGACAGCACGCGCTGGCGGGGGAACAGCAGCGTGCGCTTGTGAAACGCCTCGACGATCTCGACGTCGGTCGGCTGGTGGCCGTCCCAAAGGACCACGTCGCCGGCCCTCAGAGCCAGGGCGCGCGAGCCCTCGCGGACCGTCTCGATGCCCTTGCACACAAACTGGAAGCCGAGGATGTCCTCGTGCCGGGTCTCGGGCGTCATCACCGCCCGGCCCCGATGTCCCAAGAACGGCGAGGCGGCGCAGTCCACCAGCATCAGGTCCCCGACCGGCCGGCGCGTCACCGCGCCGCGGAAGTCACCCGGCGTGCGGTGGGTCGGGTGAACCTCGAAGGCGAGGTGCGTCGCCGCCAGGATGTCCGCCCAGGAGTCGAGGCGGCGAGCCCTGTCACTGCCGACGGCGTGCCAGCGCTCCGGTTCGCGGACGCCCGCGGGCTGCGCCATCGCGGATGCGATCGTGTGGGCCAGAGCAGCTTCCTCTCTCTCGATCTCTCCGTGTCGACGTAAGCGACTTACGTCAATGCTACCGCTGGGCGCACAGCTTCCTAGACGGTTGGCCGCTCGGCGGCCAGCGCCACGAACGCGTCCAGCGCGGCGGGATCGAGCAGCGAATCGCGGCTGGCCACGCGCTCGGAGGACTCGCCGCGCAGGATCCGCTTGACCGGGGCCTCGAGCTTCTTGCCGGTCAGCGTGCGCGGGATCGCGGGCACCGAGACGATCTCGTCGGGCACGTGACGCGGCGAGAGCTCGGATCGGAGCGTCCGGGCGATCCGGTCGCGGAGCGTCTCGTCGAGCTCGGCGCCGGCGGCCGGCACGACGAACAGCAGCAGCTCGCCAGCGCCGCCGCCCCCGTCCTCCAGGTGCACGACCAGCGCGTCGACGACCTCCGGGATGTCCTCGACCACCGCGTAGAACTCGCCGGTGCCCAGCCGGACCCCGCCCCGGTTGAGCGTCGCGTCGGAGCGGCCGGTGAGGACGCAGCTGCCCCGTTCGGTGAATTTGATCCAGTCGCCCTGCCGCCACACCCCGGGGTACATGTCGAAGTACGAGGAGCGGTAGCGCTCACCGCCCTCGTCGTTCCAGAAGCCGACTGGCATCGAGGGCATCGGCGAGGTGATCACCAGCTCCCCGAGCTCGCCCACCGGCGTCTCGTTGCCCGCCTCGTCGAAGGCATGCGCATCGACCCCCAGGCACGGCCCGGTGATCTCGCCCTCGTACACCGGCTGCGCGAACGTGCCCGACACCAGGCCGGTGCACACGTCGGTCCCGCCCGAGCCATTGTTGAGCAGCATCTCGGGACCGAGCTGCTCGTACGCGTACAGGTAGCCCTCGGCCGGCAGTGGCGAGCCGGCCGTGCACAGCGACCGGATGCTGCTCAGGTCGCATTCGCGCCCCATCTCGAGCCCGGCCTTGCGGCAGGCCATCAGGTAGGCGGGGCTGACTCCCATGATGGTCGGCTGGAGCTCCTCGGCCAGCCGCCACTGCTCGAGCAGATCGGGCCAGGCCGGATCGCCGTCCAGCATCACGATCGAGGACCGCAGCAGCAGCGCCGAGACCAGCGCGTTCCACATCATCCACGCCGTGGTCGAGAACCACAGCAGGCGGCCGCCCGGCTTGAGATCCCAGCCGAGGCCCTGGTTCTTGTGGTGCTCGATCAGCTGACCGCCGTGGCCGTGGACGATCGCCTTGGGCAGCCCGGTCGTGCCCGAGGAGAACAGGATGTAGAGCGGGTGGTTGAAGTCGACCTGGTCGAACTTAAGCGGAGCGGCCTCGGCGGTAAGCGAATCCCAGGAGACCGCATCGGGCACGTCGGCCTCGCCATAGGGGACGGACACCACGTGCTCCAGCGTCGGGAGCTGCGAGCGGATCGCCTCGACCTCGGCACGGCGGTCGACGTAGCGGTTGCGGTAGCCGTAGCCACCCACGGTGATCAGCACGCGGGGCTCGACCTGCCCGAAGCGCCCGACCACGCTGCGGGCACCGAACTCCGGCGCGCACGTGGCCCACACCGCGCCCAGGCTGGCCGTGGCGATGAACGCCGCCAGCGTCTCCGGGACGTTCGGCATGTAGGCCACGACGCGGTCGCCGCGGCCGACTCCCAGCCGCTGCAATCCGGCCCGGACGCGGCCGGCCAGCTCGCGCAGCTCCCCGAACGTCAGCTCGCGCGGATCCCGGGTCTGGGAGCGGGCCACGACCGCGACCTGGTCTGCGTCCTCCTCGCGGCCCACCAGGTGCTCGGCGTAGTTGAGCCGGGCACCGGTGAACCACTCCGCGCCCGGCATCGCGCGGTCGCTCAGCACCCGCTCATACGGCCTGCTGGTCTGGATGCCATAGAACTCCCACAGCCCGCCCCAGAAGCCCTCCAGGTCGCTCACCGACCAGCGGTGCAGCTCTTCATGGGTGCTGAAGTCGCCGCGTCCGTGCTCGCTCAGCCAGTTCATGAAACGGCCGAGCTCGGTCGTGTCGCGCCAATTGGCGGGGGGAGTCCAGAGGAGGTCGCCGACCACGTTCGCCGCAGGATACCCCGGGCGAAACGCAAGCGGCTTGTCAATGCGCGCTGTTTAGAGACCCTCTCATCTAGAGACAGCCGTCGCCGTCGCTCGGGCCGCCGTGGTTGTCGGAGTCGGCGTCTCCGCCGCCACCCTGGGGGATGCAGCCGCTGCCCGACGCGCTCGTCGTGGAGTGCTGCGTGGTCGTGGGCGGCGGCGGTGGCGCGGCGTGCGTGGTCGTCATCGGGGGAGGCGGCGCGGTGTGGGTGGTGATCGTCGGCGGTGGCGGTGGCGTGCTTGAGCGGGTGGTGCTCACCGCGGTCACCGCGGTTGTGTGGGCGACCGGCTTGGCGTGCGAACGATGCGTGCCCCGGTGAGCCGGCTTGGGCTTTGCCGCGGTGGTGGCGGTTGTGGATGTGGTCGAGGATTGCGTGGTCGTGCTCTGGGTGGTGGCGGCCGGGCTCTGCGTGGAGGTCGAAGAGGAGGAGCCGCACGCGCTCACGACGGCGGTGAGCAGCAGGGCGCTGATTGCGGTGCGTAGGTGCGTCATGGTCCTAAAGGACGCCGGCCGCCGCCGGTTGCTTCCCGGATCTGAACAACCGGTGAATGCGCGGTCGATCGCCTCCAACCCGGTGCGGCGCGCTGCGAGAATCCCGGCCATGGATGGACACGTCCGGGGCTCGGTGCTCGTCGTTGACGACGAGCCCACGATCACCGAGGTGGTCGCCCGCTACCTGAACCGCGCCGGGTACGCGACGCGCGTCGCGGCCAACGGGCGCGAGGCGCTCGACGCCGCGGCCACTCAGCGTCCCGATCTGGTGGTGCTCGACCTGATGCTCCCCGGGATCGACGGCCTGGAGGTCATGCGCCGCCTGCGCGACCAGGACCGCGACCGGGTGGCGGTGATCCTGCTGACGGCCAAGAGCGAGGAGTCTGACCGGGTGATCGGCCTGCGCCTCGGCGCCGACGACTACGTGGTCAAGCCGTTCTCGCCGGCCGAGCTGGTCGCGCGCGTGGACGCCGTGCTGCGCCGCTTTGACACCTCCCGCGCGCCCGAGGCGCCGATGGAGCTCAGCGACATGACGATCGATCCGGTCGCCCGCCAGGTGTTCGTGCGCGGCGAGGAGGTCGCGCTCACCCACCGCGAGTTCGACGTGCTGCTGTTCCTGGCCCGCCATCCCGGCCAGGCGTTCAGCCGCAATCAGCTGATGGACGCGGTGTGGCAGTACTCGTTCTACACCGACACCTCCACGGTCACGGTGCACATCCGCCGCCTGCGCGCAAAGATCGAGGCCGATCCGGCACAGCCTCGCCACATCCAGACCGTGTGGGGCGTCGGCTACCGCTTCCAGCCGTGAACCGCGCCGGCATCGTCGGTTGGCTTCGGGCTCGGGCCGGATCGCTGCGCCGCCAGTTCGCGCTGGTGGTCGCGATGGTGGTCGCTCCGGTCCTGATCGCCCTCGTAGTGGGCGACGCGCTGATGGTCGTCTCGACCCGCGGAGCAGTGGTCGTGGCGGCGATCGTCGTGGGGGCTGGGCTGATCGCGATCGTCGCCGCCCGCCAGGTGGCGGGCGGGATCATGCGCGACGTCGAGGCGATCCGCGACGGGCTGGTCGCCGTCGGGCGAGGCCGGCGCGAGGTGACGATCGAGACCTCCGCGCACGACGAGCTGGCCGAGCTGGCCAGCGCCGCCAACGTGATGATCGACCAGCTCCGCGAGGGGGAGGCCGGACGCGATCAGTCCGAGGCCGCCCGCCGCGACCTGATCGCCGCGGTCTCCCACGACCTGCGCACGCCGATCACCTCGCTGCGCCTGCTCGCCGACGCGGTCGGTGACGACATCGTGGAGGACGCCGAGACGCGGCGCGGCTACATGCGCCGGATGGGCACCCACATCGATGCGCTGAGCGTGCTGATCGACGACCTGTTTGAGCTCTCGCGACTGGAGGCGGGGGACATCAGCTGGACGATCGAGCAGGTCCCGCTCCACGAGCTGGTCGGGGAGACGGTCGAGGCCATGCGCGTACAGGCCGAGGCCAAGGGGGTGGCCGTCCTGGCCGAGGTCCCCGAGACGCTGAAGCCGGCCCAGGCCAACCCGGAGAAGCTCCAGCGCGTCCTGTTCAACCTGATCCAGAACGCCATCCGGCACACCCCGGCCGACGGCAGCGTGGTCGTGCGAGCCGAGCCGGGGCCGAGCGGAATCGAGTTCGAGGTGGCCGACACCGGCGACGGCATCGCGCCCGAGGAGCGCGAGCGGGTGTTCACCGCGTTCTATCGGGGCGGCACCGACGCCGCGCGGACCAGCCCCGGCGCCGGCCTCGGCCTGGCCGTCTCGCGCGCGATCGTCGAGGCGCACGGCGGCCGCATCTGGCTAGCCGACGCCGCAGTCGGCACACGCGTGCGCTTCAGCCTGCCCGCCGCATAGCGCTCCGGACTTTGGCGCTGCAGTTCGGTATAGGTCACCTGAATCGCCAAACCCCGGTCACAGGGCGAGTCGGGAAGTTCTTCCGAGAAGCTGGCGTCTAGCGAGACGATGCCGTACGCCGCCGCTGACCACGCGCTGCCGCTGTCCGCCCGCGTCGGCGTTCCCGTGCGCCGGCTTGACCCCAACCACCTGGGTGACCACCTCGACCGCCTGTACCGCGCGGCCTGGGCGCTCTGCGGCTCGCGCGAGGACGCCGAGGACCTGGTCCAGGAAACGTACGCGCGGGTGCTCCAGAAACCCCGGCTGCTGCGCTCCGAGGATGACCTCGGCTATCTGCTGCGGGTGCTGCGCAACACGTACTTCTCGCGCCTGCGCGCGGCCGCCCGCCGACCGCGCACCGATCCGCTGCCCGACGAGCTCGATCGCGTCGAGGACCGCAATGTGCGCGGACCCGAGGCCGCCGTGCGCTCCTCCGAGCTGTATGCGCTGATCGCCGGCCTGCCCGATCCGTTCCGCGAGGCACTTGTCGCGGTCGACGTGGTCGGTTTGTCCTACCGCGAGGCCGCCCGCGCCCTGCACGTGCGGGAGGCGACGATCACCACCCGGCTCTACCGGGCCCGGCAGCGCCTGGCCCAGGCCCTCGGCGACGAGCGAGCGGTTTGACCGCCAGATGCGCCTCCCGGGTCGCCATCCGCGAACGCCCGCGTCGATCGAGCGGGATCTGACCCGCCTGGCCGACGGCACGCTCGACGCCTCTCGCCGCGAGCCCCTCGAGCGACTGCTCACCGCCTCGCCCGATCTCCGGGCCGATCTGCGCGAGCAACGCCGCGCGGTCGCCGCGCTGCGTGCGGCGGGCCGGTTCGAGCAGGCGCCGGTGGCCGTCCGAGTGCACCATCGGGCGCTCGCCGGCCGCGCGCGCCGACGCGGCCCGACGCGGACCGTCGGCCTCGTCGGTGCGACCGCCGCGCTGCTGTGGGCTGTCGTCTCACTGAGTGGCGGACAGGCTGCGCTCACGGTGGCCCAGGCGGCCACGATCGCCGTGCGTCCGGTCACGGCCTCGGTGGCCGAACCCCGTGACGGCCAGACCGCGCTTCCCGGCGTGCGAGCGGCCGGCCTCACCTTCCCCTACTGGGGCGATCGCTTCGGCTGGCGGGCGACCGGGATGCGCACCGATCGCCTCGACGGCCGCCCGCTGACCACCGTCTTCTACCGCCGCGGCGCGGCCAGCATCGCGTACACGATCGTGGCCGGCCCAGCGTTGCCCGCGCGTCTGACCACGTGGACAGACGGCGGCCGGACGATCGTCACCTGGACGCGCCGCGGGCACACCTGCGTACTCTCGGGCCGGGGCATACCCGCCCGTGAGCTGCAGCGCCTCGCCGCCTGGTGAGCCAGCGGCGGGCCCTCAGGGGACGAGCACGATCTTCCCGCGGGTGTGCCGGCGCTCGAGCTCGCGGTAGGCATCGCGCACGTCCTTCAGCGGGTACACCCGGGCGATCGGGATCTCCAGCTCACCGCGGTCGAGCAGCGCGGCCAACTCGGCCAGAACGCCGGCGTTGGCCGCGGCGGCGGTGCCCTCGGTCTTCACCCCGTACTGCTCCGCGGCGGCCCAGTCGATGATCGTGTCGATCCGATCGGACGCCACGCCGAGCTCCTCGATCGCGAGCGCGACGTATCCCCCGCCGAACGTGTCGATGAGCGCATCGACGTGGCCGTCGGAGACCTCGCGGATGCGGTCGGCCACTCCGTCGCCGTAGGCCACCGGGATCGCGCCATGCTCGAGCAGCCACTGATGGTTCGATTCGCCGGCCAGCCCGATCGCGGTGGCGCCGGCCAGACGAGCCAGCTGCACGACCAGCGATCCGACCCCGCCCGCGGCGCCCGACACGACGACCGTGTCGCCCGCGGACAGGCTCACGGCGCGAACGGCGGCGTAGGCCGTGGTGCCCGCGATGAACAGCGCGCCCGCCACCTCCCAGGGAACCCCGGCCGGCTTGCGGGTCAGGTGCTCGACCGGGACGACGACCAGCTCGGCGTGGCTGGCCCGCAGGTCGGTCCACCCGATGACCTCCTCGCCGACCGACAACGAATCGACAT
The DNA here is from genome assembly GCA_019240305.1 of Solirubrobacterales bacterium. Taxonomy (GTDB): domain Bacteria; phylum Actinomycetota; class Thermoleophilia; order Solirubrobacterales; family Solirubrobacteraceae; genus Palsa-465. Next base: position 121 of record JAFAYP010000277.1, on the reverse strand, counting down.
CGGCGCCTACCTCCTCCACCACGCCGGCCAGATCGCTGCCCTCGCCCGATGGGAACGTGGCGGGCCAGCGCTCGTGCATGAGCCCCTTACGGATCGAGGCCTCGCCCGGGTTTATCCCGGC
>JAFAYP010000072.1 GCA_019240305.1 Solirubrobacterales bacterium | reverse complement strand
CTGCTCCACCAGGCGCTCGAGGCCCACGGGCGCGACGCCCTGATCATGTACTTCGCCGGCAGCGACTACCGCAAGCCGGTCGAGTTCGACGACGAGCGGCTGACCGAGGCCCAGGCGCGCGTCGAGCGGATCCGCGAGGCCGGCCGGCGGCTCACTCCCGGTCCCTCGCCGGAGTGGTCCTCGCCGCTCCGCGAACGCTTCTTCAACGCCCTGGCCGACGACTTCAAGACCCCCGAGGCCCTGGCCGCGGCGTTCGAATGGGTGCGCGAGGCCAACCGCGCCCCCGCCGCCGGGACCGGCGACGCCGACCTGCGCGAGATGCTCGGAGTGCTCGGCCTGGACAACCTCCTCGACGCCACCGAAACAGAAGCCCCGGCCGAAGTGCACGATCTCGTGCAAGCCCGCGAACAGGCCCGCACGAACCGAGACTGGTCAGAGGCGGATCGCCTCCGCGAAGAGATCCAAGCGCACGGCTGGGAAGTCCGGGACGGGCCACAAGGCCCCGACCTGCTTCCCGCTGATTAGCGAGGACGGCCGAAGCGGCGGAGGGGCACGTCCCATTGGGGTGCCTCGCGCCTACGGCCGTCACTGAGCGCTGACCCGGTGGGCGGCGCACCGCCACCCCAATGGGACGTGCCCCGCATGCCACTTGACTTCCGAGCAGTCCTATGTCACCCTGCCGCGCGGGAGAATAACGGTGGAGTAAAGCTTTAGGCTGAGACCACCGGGTCGAGGGTGCGCCCGATTCGGGCTCGCGCTCGTGTCATATACATAAACGGCGCCCACGGGAGGTGAGTGCGCCACGACTTCGGACCCTTCTGCCGTCCGGCAGGGTCGAGAAGGGAGTTTCGTGGCCCGACTTTCCTCCTACTCACACCCTCAACTACAGGTTGAGGATGGCTATCTGATCGCGCTCGCCAAGCAAGGAAACGCGGCAGCGTACGACGCGATCGTGCGCCGCTACTACGGATTCGTACGTCTGAAGGCCTCGTCGTACTTCCTGGCCGGCGGCGATTCCGACGACCTGATCCAGGAGGGCCTGGTGGGGCTGTACAAGGCGGTTCGGGACTACCGCACCGACCGCGAGTCGAGCTTCCGCAACTTCGCCGAGCTGTGCATCACGCGCCAGATCATCACCGCGGTCAAGACCGCGACCCGCAACAAGCACACGCCGCTGAACCAGTTCGTGTCGTTCTCGAGCTCGCCCAGCGCGGCTTCTGAGGGCGAGCCGACGCTCGAGGAGATCATCCCTGGCTCGCCGGTGCACGACCCGGTCAACCAGGTGATCAGCTCAGAGGAGCTGCGGGCGCTGGTGGCCTGCATCTCGACCGCGCTGTCCGAGCTCGAGTCGCGCGTACTGGCCCTGTACCTCGACGGACACTCCTACGAGGAGGTCGGCCGGCGGATCGGCTGCGATTGCAAGACCGTCGACAACGCGCTGCAGCGGGTCAAGCGGAAGGTCGGACAGCATCTGGCGGAGCGGAGCGCGCCGCCGGTGCCGGCGGTAGCCGGATAGTGAACTGAGCGCCGCCCCCGACGGGGGCGGCGGCCTCGACGCTCCCACCCATCGCGCCGACCAGCCCGCGCACGATCGCCAGGCCGAGGCCCGACCCGACCGGGCGCTCGCTGCGGTAGCGCCCGTGCAGGTAGAACCGCTCGAAGGCGCGCGGAATGTCCTCGGTCGCGAGCCCGGGGCCGGTGTCGCGGACGGTGAGCTCGCCCGGCCGGGCGCGCGCCGCCACCGTCCCGCCGGCCGGCGTAAGGCGCAGCGCGTTCTCGATCAGGTTCGACAGCGCCTGGACGATGCGGTCCTCGTCGCCCAGGACCAGGCTGCCAGGCTCGGCCGAGCCGGATAGCTCCACCCCCAGCTCGCGGGCCTGGGGCAAATGGCGCTCGAGGGCATGGCGCACCACGTCGGCCAGGTCGACGGGCTCGCGCCCGACCGCGAAGTCCGCGCGGCCCACGCGCGCCAGCTCGAGCAGGTCGGCCACCAGCCGCTCCAGGCGCCCGGCCTCGGTTCCGATCACCCGGGCCGCCTCCCGCGGCTCGATCGCATCCTCCTCGAGCCCCTCGGCATACCCGCGGATCGACGTGAGCGGGGTTCGCAGCTCGTGGCTGACCGACTCCAGGAACCGGGCCTGCGCCTGCCGGGCGCGCGCCAGCTCGCGGGACATCTCGTTGAACGCCGCGCCCAGGTCGGCCAGCTCGTCGTGGCCGCTGACCGGCACCGCGACCTCGTCCTCGCCGGCCGCCAGCCGCCGGGCCGCGGTCGACAACTCGCCGATCGGCCGCGTGAGCCGCCGGGCCAACAGGAACGAGAGGACCGTGGCCAGGAGCGTCCCACCCAGTCCCGCCAGCAGCAGGCTCCCGATGAACGGCCGCCACTCGGCGAAGGCGACGGCCGCCGTGCGGACCAGCACGACACGTCCCTCCGGCGTCGGCCGTACCGCGTACAGGAACGAGCGGCCTGCGATGTCGACGGTTCCCTGCCCTGACGCCGCGGCGGGGACGGCGGCCAGCACCGCGCTGGCCGCCCGTCGGCCCACGCGGCGGGCGGCTCCGGTGCCCACCCGGTAGACGTGATCGCCCGGCTGGAGCGCGGCCGGTGGCCCGCCCACGGCCGCGACCAGGTCGGCCTGGGTCTCCAGCGCGCTCAGACGTTGCGAGGCGAGTTGCCGCCTGACCAGGACCACCCCGACCACGACGGTAAGCGCGCAGGAGGCGATCGCCGCGAGCGCGAGGTAGCCCAGCACACGGCGCTGGAGCCTCATCCCGCGCCGACCATCTTGTAGCCGAGCCCGCGGACCGTCTCGATCAGGTCGGGATGCCCGAGCTTCTTGCGCAGCTGGGCGACATGGACCTCGACCGTCCGCGTCTCCCCGAGTGAGACGAATCCCCACACCGATTCGAGCAACTCGTCACGAGTGACCACCCGGCCGGCACGCCGCACCAGATACTCGAGCAGGTCGAACTCGCGCTGGGTGAGCACCACCCTGCGACCGTCCACGTGGACCTCACGAGCCGCGCGGGCGACGGTTACCGGTCCCACCTGCGAGACGTCCTCGGCGGGCGGCGAGGCGGAGGTCCGCCGCAGCACGGCTTTCACCCGCGCCATCACCTCTCGCGGGGAGAACGGCTTGGTCACGTAGTCGTCGGCGCCCAGCTCGAGCCCGGCCACGCGGTCGGCCTCCTCGTCGCGAGCGGTCAGCATGATCACCGGGACGCTGCCGCCGATCCGCCGGCACACCTCGAACCCGTCGATGCCCGGCAGGCGGATGTCGAGCAGCACGAGCTTGATCGGGTGGCGCCGGAGCTCAATCAGGGCGTCCTCGCCGCGGCGTACCCACACCACGCGATGACCCTCGCGCTGGAGATAGGTACGCAGCAGCCCGCCGATGTTCGGCTCGTCCTCGACCACCAGCACCGTGGCTGCCATGGCGACATCGTAGGCAGCGGCGCCCGCCGTCCCGCCGCATCTTTTACACGCCGCTGACCTGGACCTGACGGTCCGTTTGCAACCGCGCGCCAGGCTTGCCGAGCAAGCCAAGCCAAGCAAGAGAGGCGCTAGATGACATTTCCCCGCAAGTACACGAAGCTCCTGACCGTCGGCGCAGCATGCGCGGTGGCCGGCGCCGGAGCCGGTGCGATCGCCACCGCCGGTGCCGCCGGTACACCCACCACGACCACCTCCGCATCGAGCGGTACGGCTGCCGGGCACGCCACGCGGCGCGCGCTGGCCGCGCGTGCGGTTCAGGGCGAGTTGGTCGTCGCGACCAAGAACGGCTTTGCCACCGTCACGCTGAACCGCGGTTTCGTTCAGTCGGTGAGCGGCCAGCAGCTGACGATCCGCGAGGGAACCAAGAAGGCGACCTATAAGACCGTCACGCTGACCATCCCCGCCAGCGCCAAGGTGCGCGACAACGGCCAGGCTGCTTCGCTCTCCCAGCTGACCAGCGGCCAGCGGGTGGCGGTCGTCCAGGGCCCGAAGCAGACCCGGGTGATCGCCCGATCCGTCCGTTAGGCTGCCCCTGGCGTGCCCTCCTCGCTTCGCGCTCCCGCCGTGCACCGTGTTCTGAGCGAGCTGGCCGAACGAGCCCGAAGCGAGGACCCGCCGGCCGTCGCACGCACGCGTGCCCGCGAGCAGCAGCTCGGACATCGGGTGTACGGGCGGGAGCGAGGCGCGCTCTACGGGCTCGCGCCGCTGGCGATCAAGCCTGAGGTGGGCGAGCTGCTGTACATGCTGGCGCTGGCCCGCCGGCCCGGCACGATCGTCGAGTTCGGCGCCTCACTTGGGTTCTCGACAATCCATCTCGCTGCGGCCGCGCGCGACCTCGGCGAGGCGCGGGTGATCAGCACGGAGCTCGAGTCCGACAAGGCGCGCCTCGCCCGGCAGCACCTGGCCGAGGCCGGGCTGGATGACCTGGTCGACCTGCGCGAGGGCGATGCGCTGGACACGCTCGCCGATGTGGACGAGGTCGACCTGCTGTTTCTCGACGGCTGGAACAACCTGTATGTCGCGGTCCTCGAGCTGCTGGAGCCGAGGCTTTCAGCCGGCGCTCTGGTCATCGCCGATTTGAGCGCCGGCGATCCCGAGCAGGACTCGTTCCGCGAGCGGATGAGCGATCCGGCCGGTGGCTACGCGACGATCGAGGTGCCGCTCGACGCCGGCGTCGTCGTGTCGGTCCGGACCGCCCCGGCGGGCGCCTAGCCCGTGGCGGACAACCCGCCACTCGTGCCGCCAGCCGCGGTGAGTGGTGATCCACTCGGCCCTGCCGCGGGTAACGCGCCAGTCGCGCCCGGGCAAGGCACGATTGGCGAGTTATCCGCGATCGAACCCCGAGTTCAGTCCACCTGCAGAAGCTGATGGCCGAG
>JAFAYP010000630.1 GCA_019240305.1 Solirubrobacterales bacterium | reverse complement strand
AGGTTGCCGAGCAGCGTTCGTGCCGCGTCGGTCAGCTCGACCTCGATCCCGCGCTCGCGCACCCGGGCGATCAGCCGCGCCACCTGGAGCTCGACGATCTCGCCGATCTGCTCGCGGCTCAGCGCGTGGAACTCGACGATGTCGTCGAGGCGGTTGACGAACTCGGGGCGGAAGTGGGACTCGACGCCGGCCCGGAGAGATCCGCCCACCCCCCCAATGTTCGAGGTCATGATCAGCACGGTGTTCTTGAACGACACCGTGCGTCCCTGCCCGTCGGTCAGCCGCCCGTCGTCCATCACCTGCAACAGCGCGTTGAACACGTCGGGGTGGGCCTTCTCGATCTCGTCGAGCAGCACCACGCTGTAGGGCCGCCGGCGGACCGCCTCGGTCAGCTGGCCGCCCTCGTCGTAGCCGACGTAACCGGGCGGTGCGCCGACCAGCCGCGAGACCGAGTGCTTCTCCATGTATTCCGACATGTCGATGCGGATCATCGCGTCCTGGGAGTCGAACATGAACTCGGCCAGCGCCCGGGCCAGCTCGGTCTTGCCCACGCCGGTGGGCCCGATGAACAGGAATGTGCCGATCGGCCGGTCGGGGTCCTGCAGCCCGGCGCGCGAGCGCCGCAGGGCGTTGGAGACCGCCTCGACCGGCTCGTCCTGCCCGATCACGCGCTGGTGCAGGCGCTCCTCCATGTGCACGAGCTTCTCGATCTCGCCCTCCATCAGGCGGCTGACCGGAATGCCCGTCCACTTGGCCACGACCTCGGCCACGTCCTCGGCGTCGACCACGTCCTTGAGGAACTTCGGCGCGTGGTCACCGGCGGCGTCGTGCTCGGCCTCGGCCGCCGCTGCGAGCTGCTTCTCGAGATCGGGGATCGTCCCGTACTGGAGCTCGGCGGCGCGGCCCAGATCGGCCTCGCGCTGGGCCTTCTCGAGCTCGAGCTTGGCCTGCTCGATCTTCTCCTGAAGGTCGGCCACCGCGCCCACGGACTCCTTCTCGCGCTGCCACTCCGCGTGCATGGCGTCCGAACGCTCGCGCTCCTCGGCCAGCGCGCGCTCGAGCTGCTCGCGGCGCGCCACCGTGCCCGGATCGTCGTCCTCGGAGCCCAGCGACTGAAGCTCGATCTCGAGCTGCATGATGTGCCGGTCGACCTCGTCGATCTCGGTCGGCTTGGAGTCGATCTCCATGCGGATCCGCGAGGCGGCCTCGTCGACCAGGTCGATCGCCTTATCGGGCAGGAAGCGGTCGGCGATGTAGCGCTGGCTGAGCGTGGCCGCCGCGACCAGCGCGGAGTCCTGGATCCGGACCTTGTGGTGGACCTGGTAGCGCTCTTTGAGCCCGCGCAGGATCGCGATCGTGTCCTCCATGGTCGGCTCGCCCACGTACACGGGCTGGAAGCGACGCTCGAGCGCCGGGTCCTTCTCGATGTGCTTGCGGTACTCGTCGAGTGTCGTGGCACCGACCGCGCGCAGCTCCCCGCGCGCCAGCATCGGCTTGAGCATGTTGCCCGCGTCCATGGCGCCTTCGGCCGCACCGGCCCCGACGATCGTGTGCAGCTCGTCGATGAACACGATGATCTGGCCCCGCGCGTCGGCGATCTCCTTGAGCACCGCCTTCAACCGGTCCTCGAACTCGCCGCGGTACTTCGATCCGGCCACCATCGCGCTCAGGTCGAGCGCGACCAGGCGCCGGTCCTTGAGCGACTCCGGCACATCGCCGGAGACGATTCTCTGTGCCAGGCCCTCGACGATCGCGGTCTTGCCCACGCCGGGCTCGCCGATCAGCACCGGGTTGTTCTTGGTGCGCCGGCTGAGGACCTGGATCACGCGCCGGATCTCGTCGTCGCGCCCGATCACCGGATCGAGCTTGCCCTGGGCCGCCGCCTCGGTCAGATCCCGGCCGTAGCGCTCGAGCGCCCGGTACTTGTCCTCGGGGTTCTCGTCGGTGACGCGGTGGCTGCCGCGGACATCGCCCAGCGCCGTGAGCAGCTGTTCGTGCGTCGCGCCCACGCTGCGCATCACGCGGCCCGCCTCGCCGGGATGCTCCGAGATCGCGAGCATCAGGTGCTCGGTCGAGACGTACTCGTCCTCTAGCTCGCGCATCTCGTTCTCGGCGGCGCGCAGGATCTGGACCAGCTCGGTCGAGCCACCGGCCGGCTCGGGAGTCCTGGAGCCCTGGAGCTTGGGCAGCGCGTCGAGCGCATCGTTGTTGGTCTGGCGCACGGCGGCCGGGTCGACGCCGAGCTTGCGCAGCACCGGCACCACGATCCCGCCGTCCTGCTCGAGCAGCACGGCGAGCAGGTGCTCGGGCATCGTCTGGGGATTGCGGCGCTGGTCGGCCAGCCGCTGGGCGGCCTGCAGCGCCTCCTGGCTCTTGATCGTGAATCGGTCTGGTTGCATCGCGTTCTCGGTCTCTGTGTCTCGTGCGAAATCTAAGTCGGTAGGACTAAGATTATGACATATTTTCAGGGAGTCGCAAGCGAGCGGACATGCCATCGAGCCACTGCGCCGCCGGCCGCTGGCTCATTTCTTCTTGCCCTTCTTCGCCTGGCCGGGCGGGACTCCGCCTTGACCGGGAGGGACGGGCGGCACGCCGCCCGGTCCGGTCGGGGTGGTGGTCGTAGTCGTGGTCGTGGTCGTGGTCGTGGTCGTCGACGTCGGTGTCGAGGTCGACGTGGAAGGCGTGCTCGTGCTGTGGGTCGGCGTCGAGCTCGAGTGGGAGGCGGTGGACGCCGGAGCGGACTGGGCCGGAGCGGAGGGGGCCGATGAGCGCGAAGTCGAGCTCGTCTGGCCACGGCCGCCGCCGCTGGTCAGGGCATAGGCCACCGCGGCGCCGAGCAGCAGCAGGGCCACCACGGCCAGGAATGCCCACGGCCCGGCATGCCTCGAGCGACGCGGCGGTGGTGGCGAAATCCGCGTCGGGCGCGTGCCCGGCGTCCCGAGTGTCGAGAGCCGCGGGACGGTTCCGGCCTGGGCCACCGTGGCGACCTGGGGGACCTCGGCCGCCGCAGCCAGAACCTCAGGTGCGCCGAGCGGCCTGGTCGGCTCGGTCGCGACGTCGAAGCCGGCCAGCCGGTCGCGGACCTCGCTCGCCGTCTGCGGCCGGTCCTCCGGGGCCTTGGCCAGCATTTGCAGCACCAGGGCGTCGAGCGCGGGTGGGACGCTCGGCACCAGCTCGCGAGGCGCCTTCGGCGCCACCCGGACGTGCTGGTGCAGGACCGCGGCGGCCACGTCGGCCATGAACGGGGGCTTGCCGGTGAGCATCTCGTACAGCACGCAACCCAGCGAGTAGATGTCCGAGCGCGCGTCGGCCGGGTTACCCATCGCCTGCTCGGGGGACATGTACGGCGCCGTGCCGAGGACCGAGGCGGTCTGGGTCAGCGCGACCGTGTCGGCGGTGTGCGC
>JAFAYP010000623.1 GCA_019240305.1 Solirubrobacterales bacterium | reverse complement strand
GCTGCACAAGCAGTTCCGGCCCGGCTCGTTCAAGGACACCTACCGCGACCGCGTCAGCGAGCTGATCAAGGCCAAGGCCAAGGGGGAGGAGATCGAGCTGCCCGAATTCGAGCAGGCCGAGGCCCCGGACGACCTGATGGCCGCGCTAAAGGCCAGCCTGGGCAGGTCGGGAAAGCGTGGGCGCTGAGCCATGGCTCGTTCGCTTTGGAGCGGATCGCTCAGCTTCGGGCTGGTCAACGTGCCGGTGGTCATGGTCACCGCGGTGCGCGACCTCGACCTGCACTTCCGCCAGCTGCACGAGTCCGACGGAGCGCCGATCGAGGTGCAGCGCGTCTGCTCGAAGGAAGACGTCGAGGTCCCGTGGGATGAGATCACCCACGCCTTCGAGCTCGAGGACGGCGGGCAGGTGATCGTCTCCGACGAGGAGCTACAGGCGATCGAGCCGCGACGCACCCGGACGATCGAGATCGAGTCGTTCGTCGATCTGGGCGAGGTCGACCCGGTGTACTACGACCATCCGTACTACCTGCTGCCGGCCGGCTCCGACGATGGATCGGCGCGGGCGTACCGGCTGCTGGTCGAGGTGATGGCGCGCACGCAGCGAGCGGCGTTGGGACGATTCGTGATGCGGGCCAAGGAATACCTGGCGATTGTCCGGGCGGAGGATCAGGCCCTGATGCTGAGCACGATGCTGTTCGCCGACGAGATCCGCCCCACCAAGGACATCGAGAACGCCGCCCAGAAATCGCACAAGCCCTCGGCCGCGCAGCTCAAGGCCGCGGTGGCCGTGATCGAGGAGCTGTCCGGGCCGTGGGAGCCCGGCGAGTGGAAGGACCGCTACCGGCGCCGACTGCAGGACGTCGTCGCCCGCAAGCGCAAGGGCCAGACGATCAAGGCGCCCGAGCCGCGCGAGACGGCACCCGCCGAGGCCCCCGACCTCATGGCCGCGCTCGAGCAGACTCTGGCCGAGATGCGAGGCTAGTTGCCTGCTAGCGGCCCTGGGCGCGCATCAGACGCTGGGCGTGCGCGGGCAGGTTGCCGATCGCCTCGCGCACCGCGGATAGCCCCTCTCTCAGCTCGCGGTCGCCCACCTCGACCGGCAGCATCGAGTCCTGGAGCTCGGCGAGCACGTGGTCGGCCTCCTCGATCGCCTGCACGGCGCGCTCGACGTATACCCGCGGGTCGGCCGAGTGCATCCCACCCGAGCTGCGCTCGAAGCTCTGGCCGGGGAGACCGGAGCGCTGGGCGAACTCGGCGTGCGTGCGCCGCAGCCGCCCGTAAGCCTGACTGGCCGGACGGAACAGGGCCGACTCGAGCTGATCGGCGGTCCGCTCGTCGAGCTCCTCGTAAGCCTCGCCAAGCGCCGCGACGGCCAGCGCGAGCTGATCGGCGGCCAGCGCGATGTCCCCGAGGATGCGTTCGCGACCCTCCTCGGTCGTGTAACTCATCACTTAACCACCGGCGTCGCCATCGCACCTTATGCTACGCGGGGATCAGCTGACGATGGCCTCGATCGCAAACCTCTTACGGGGTACCGACCGCGAGTTCTTCGACCTGTTCGAGCAGGCCGGCACGAACATCGTGCACGCGGCGGAGCTGCTCGACGCCATGCTGGCCAGCTATCCGGAGAGCGCGGGTCTGGCGCGGGAGATCCTCGACTGCGAGCACCAGGGCGACCACATCACCCACGAGGTGATCAAGCGGATGAACCAGACGTTCGTCACCCCGATCGATCGCGAGGACATCCTGCAGCTGTGCTCGGCCCTCGACGACATCGTCGACTACATCGAGGAGGTAGCCGACTACCTCGGGCTGTACAAGATCGAGGCGCCGATGGCCCAGGCCCAGCGCCTGGCCGGCGTGCTGCGCGACGCCACCCGGCAGATCGCGGCGGCGATCCCGCTGATCCGCACGTTCACCGACATCACCGACCACATGGTCGAGGTGCACCGGCTCGAGAAGGTCGGTGACCGCATCACCCGGGAGGCGATCGCCTCGCTGTTCGAGACCGGTATCGACCCGATGGTGGTGATCCGCTGGAAGGACATCTTCGAGCGGCTCGAGAACGCCATCGACTCGACCGAGCGCGCCGCCTTCAGCCTCGAAGGCATCGTGATCAAGAACGCATGAGTGCCGACACGGCAAGCGGCTCAGCGGCGATTTCGGAGCTCGTGCGGGGCGTCGACTTCGTGAGCGTTCCGACCCACGACATCGCCGCCGCGGCCGCCTTCTACGGCGAGACGCTCGGCCTGCCCCGCTCGGTCTACCTCCCGGAGCGCCACTACACGGAGTTCGAGACCGGCAACCTGACGCTCAGCGTCTACGACCCCGACAAGATGGGGATGGCGCACGAGCGCAACCCCAACCCGATCGCGCTTCACGTCGATGACGTGGCGGCCGCCCGCAAGCTGCTCGAGGACCGCGGCGTCAAGTTCCACGGCGACATCCTCGACACCGGCGTCTGCCACATGGCGTTCTTCGCCGACCCCGACGGCAACGCGCTGATGCTCCACCACCGCTACGCGCCGCGGCACACCGACACCTGAAAGGAGCGGGCGATGACCCTCACCCGGCAGACCATGACCGACGAGCAGCGCAAATCCGTCGCGCTCGAATATCTGAAGGCGTTCGACAACGGCGGCGTGACTTCTACCGGCGAGAGCATCCTCGAGCTGTTCGCGACCGACGCCCAGGTGATGTTCCCGAAGTGGGGGATCGCCAACGGGCGTGAGGAGATCGGGAAGATGTTCGGCGAGGTCGGCGCGACGCTCAAGTCGATCCGACACGACTACGCCAGCTTCAACTGGGTCTTTTCGGGCGGCGATGTGGTCGTTTGCGAAGGGACCAGCTACGGCGAGCATCAGGACGGCCCGTGGCGCGCCGGCGTGCCGGAGTGGGGCGCCGGTCGGTGGTGCGACGTGTTCGAGATCCGCGACTGGCAGATCCATCGCTGCTTCATCTACCTGGATCCCG
>JAFAYP010000581.1 GCA_019240305.1 Solirubrobacterales bacterium | reverse complement strand
GACTACGTCGAGGCCATGTGGCTGATGCTCCAGCGCGATGACCCGGAGGATTACGTGGTCGCCACGGGCATCGCCCACTCGGTGCGCGAGTGCGTCGAGATCGCCTTCGATCACGCCGGCCTCAAGATCGACGAGCACGTGGTGATCGATGACACGCTCAAGCGCCCTGCCGAGGTCGACCACCTGATCGGCGATGCCTCCAAGGCCAAGGCCGAGCTGGGCTGGGAGCCGCGCACGAGCTTCGAGGAGCTGATCCGGCTGATGGTCGATGCCGACCACGAGCTGCTGAGCCGCGACCGCGCGACGGCGGCCATCCGGCCCCAGGCCGGCTCCGAGACCGCGCCGCGCTTTTAGAGGTGGGCCGCCGGGCGCTCGTCACCGGCCTGACCGGACAAGACGGATCGTTCCTGGCCGAGTTGCTGCTCGAGCACGGCTACGAGCTCACCGGGCTGATCCGCCGCTCCCCCGCCGAGCCCCTGGGCTCTGCCGAGCCGATGCGCGACCGCATCGCCCTGATCGAAGGCGATCTGCTCGATGGCGAGAGCCTGATCGCCGCCGTACGCCGCACCCGGCCCGACGAGCTCTATCACCTGGCCTCGCCCTCGTTCGTCCCGGAGTCCTGGGTCGATCCGGCCCGCACGCTGAACGCGATCGCCGGATCCACCGCCACGCTGCTGAGCGCGATCCGCGAGCACAGCCCGCACACCAGGATCGTCATCGCGGCATCGGCCGCGATGTTCGGGGCCACCGATTCGAGCCCGCAGACCGAGGACAGCCCGTGCCGCCCGCACACGCCGTACGGCACGGCCAAGCTCGCCGCCCATCAACTCGCCGGCCAGTTCCGCACCCACGACGGGCTGTTCGCCTGCTCGGCCATCCTCTACAACCACGAGTCCGAGCGCCGCCCCGGGTCATTTGTCACCCGCAGGCTCTCCCGGGGCGCCGCGGCCGTGAAGCTCGGCCTGATCGACCACGTCGAGCTTGGTGACATCACCAGCGTGCGCGATTGGTCCTATGCCGGCGACGTGATCAGGGGTTTGCACCTCATGCTTCAGCAGGACACCCCCGACGACTACATCCTGGCCAGCGGCCGCGGGCGCACCGTGGCCGAGGTGGCCGAGCTCGCCTTCGCGGTCGTCGGACTCAAGCCCGACGGCTACCTGAAAGTCGACTCGGCCGCGCTGACGCGCGCGCCCGATCCCACTCCGCCCGTCGGCGACCCCACCAAGGCCCGCGAGCGGCTGGGGTGGCAGCCCCAGATGACCTTCGAAGAGCTGATCGAGCGGATGGTGCGCGCCGACCTCGAGGAGCTCTCAGCCGGGGGCCAACCGACAAGCCCCTAAAGGGTGGCCAGGATTCCCCGCAGACCGTCCTCGAGGCCGACCTGCGCCTCCCAGCCGAGCACGTCTCGAGCGCGTGCCACGTCCAGGCAACTTCGCTGAACCTCGCCCGGCCGCGCTGGCGCGAACTCCGGCTCGACACCGCCGTCGGCACCACTCACCCGGACCAGGGTCCCGAGCACGTCGATGACCGGGATCTCGAGGCCCGTCCCGATGTTCAGCGGCCCGGTCACGCCGGCGTCCGCGCCGGCGGCCAGGAGGTTGGCGCGGACGACGTCGCTCACGTCCACCCAGTCGCGCGTCTGCGATCCGTCTCCGAAGATCGTGGGGCGAGCCCCGGACATGAGCCGACCGCAGAAGATGGCGATCACCCCCGCCTCCCCGTGCACGTCTTGGCGGGGGCCGTACACGTTGCCGTAGCGCAGCGACACGGTCGGCAGGCCGTGCAGCCTCGTGTAGAGCCCGCAGTAGCCCTCGGCCGCGTACTTGCCCTGCCCGTACGGCGCCAGCGGGCGGATAGGCGCCTCCTCGGGAGTCGGAAACACCGGGGCATCGCCGTAGAGCCCGCCACCCGTCGAGGTGTTGACCACCCGGCGGGCGCCACACGTCCGGGCGGCCTCGAGCACCGCGATCGTGCCGAGCACGTTGGACTGCGCGTCCCCGGCGGGATCGTCGACCGACACCCGCACGTCCATCTGGGCGGCCAGATGGAACACGACCTCGGGCCGCACGTCCGCGAACAGCGAGCCGACCGCCTCTGCATTACGCACGTCCACCTCGTGCAGCGACGCGCCGCGCTCCAACGCGGCGGTCAGATTCGAACGCCTACCGGTCGAAAGATTGTCGAGCACGGCAACCCGGTCGCCCCGAGCCACCAGGGCATCGACGATGTGCGATCCGATGAAGCCGGCGCCGCCGGTCACGAGGCAATCCATGGCCCGGCGAGGTTACCCGGTGTGCTCGCCTAAACGTCCGGCTCAACGCACCAGAAAGATGGCGGGCCCGCACCGCGGATGCGGTACGGGCCCGACCGAAGGA
>JAFAYP010000534.1 GCA_019240305.1 Solirubrobacterales bacterium | reverse complement strand
CGTCGGCATCGAGCGACTGCACGCTGTCACCCACTCCCTCTATGAAGTACGCGGTGGAGCCGCTGTGCACGAGCAACAGTGACTGAATCGCCGCGGCGATCTTGGCCGACGACGTGTAGTACGGAGTGGACGCCGAGCGATCGCCGTCGAAGGCCAGCTCGTTGCCGAGCAGTGACAGGAACGAGTACGCCAGCAGGTTGTGCTGAGTCGAGTACCAGGTGACATCGGGGCCGCCCCGCACCAGGCCGTTCGTGCCCTGGAGCGAGAGCAGATAGCCCGCCGCGCGCTCCTCCATCTGCAGATAGCGCGACGTGTGGAAGACCTGGTCATACAGCGAGGCGGCCAGTCCCATCGACGCGATCGTCCCCGAGCGGAACACCGGCTCCGTAGTGCCGTCAGCGACGTCGAAGGCGATTTCGATCGACCCGTCGGTGTGCTGGAGCGCGGTGAGCTGGTCGAGCAACTGCTCCGCCTCGGATGCGTAACCGCTCACCACGAACGCCGCCGCGGTCATCGCGGAGTCGTAGGTCCACGACCAGTTGAGCAGGCGCGTGTACGACGGGTCGTCGGTCGGGATGTAGAAGGAGCGAACGAGCTCGAGGGTGTTCGAGCCAGTGGGGACCGTGGCCGTGGCGGCGATCGCCTCGTCCGGGACAAGCCGCGCGCTTGCGCCGATGTCCGCGCTCATGCCGGGGAGCACGACACCGCGGCGCGGCGGCCGCTTGCGGTGACAGCGCAGGACGTGGCCCTTTACGCGGCGTGTGCACGGACGAACCGGCGTCGGTCCGACCTGCCGGGCCAGCCAGCGAGCGAGTACCGAGCGCGGGACGCGACCGGTGGTGCGCGGCCAAGCGGCGTGAACGTGACCTCCCACTCGCCGCGGCGTGCGATGACGATGCTTCGTCGTCGCGGCCGTGGTGGATGTAACCGTACCGGCGACAAACACCGCGAGCAGCAGCGTCAGCGCAACGTAACGCAAGCGGATGGGAGTGGGTGTACGCGGCATGGGAGTGGGTGTACGCGGCATGGGAGTGGGTGCACGCGGCGGAGCGCCCGATCAGCTTCCCCTGTGCAAAGCGCACGAAACGCAAAGCTGCACGACATCCACCAGCACGCGTGAGCATGATACGCAGGTGGGAGAATCAACGCGATGGTTGCGCCGGGGTTAAACCGTCTCATGTCTTCGTATTTCTGCCGATAACTGGGCTGTGCTGAAGCGTTCGATCACCGCTCAGTTCACCGTGACGCTTGCCTTGGTGAGTGTCGTGGTGCTGGCCGGATTCGCCGTGATGATCGTCGCGGCGCGGAGCCTCCGGTCGGCGGACAGCGCGCGGGGGCGCTCGGCCGACGTCCTGACCTCGGGGTCTCAGCTCGAGGAGTCGGTCCTGGATCTCGAGACCGGGCTGCGGGGATACCTGCTGGCCGGCAAGCCCGTGTTCCTTCAGCCTTACGAGGGCGCTCTGAAGAGCTACCCGGCGATCGCGCGCAGACTCGAGGCAGCGACCGCGAACGATCCACCGGCGCAGTCCCTGACCGCCGCCATCGTGGCGGCGATCCACTCGTACATCACCGGCTGGACCGAGCCGGTGATCCGACTGGCCCAGCGAGACCTGACGGCCGCCCGCAACCGGGAGGCCGGAGGCGGCGGCAAGAGCCGGGTCGACGCCATGCGCCGGCAGTTCGCCACCTTGATTGGGCGCGAACAGACGCTCCGCGCCGGTCAGGTACAGCAGTCGAGCCATCTCGCCGACATCGTGCTGGCGGCCGGCTTGATCGGGGTGGCCGTGTTCGCCGCGCTGCTCGCGTTCGTGGCGCTCGGTACCCGCAGCCGGCTGGTGGCGCCGCTGCGGCGGCTGGCCGCGGGGGTGGCCGCGATGACCGAGGGCAATCTCTCCGCGCGGGTGCCCGAGGGCGGCACGGCCGAGATCGGCGCCCTGGTCACCGGCTTCAATGGGATGGCCGAGAGCATCGAGCGCCAGCGCGACGAGCTCGAGGACCACCGCACCGAGGTCGAGGCCCAGCGCGACGAGCTCGAGGAGGCGCTGATCTCGGTAGAGGAGCGCACCGAACGGATCGAGGCGCTGCGGCGCTTCGGCGACCTGCTGGCCTCCGAGGACTCGGCCGAGTCGGTCAGCGCCGCGACGCTCACCGGGATTGCCGACGCGGGCGGATGCGACGTGGGGGCTGCCTATCTGATCGATGACGGCGAGGGAGACTGCTTTTTGCCGGTGGCCTGGCGCGGACTGCACCGCGCCGATCTGCCGCTCGTGATCAAGAGCGGCGAGGGACTGGCCGGCCGCGCGCTGGCCGAGCGCACGCAGGTCGGCGTGTCCTACGCCGAGGCCTCCTTGCGCACCAGCGGCCTGGCGCGACACCACGTCGTGGCGCACGAGCTGCATCTGCCGATCCTCCACGGCGAGCGCGCGCTCGGAGTGATCAGCCTGGGCCGTGTGCAGGACCGCCCGTTCTCGGACTGCGAGCTCGTGCTGATGTGCGACCTGGCCGACCGGGCCGGGGTGGACTGGGCGCAGGCGGCCGCCCGACTGGAGCTGCATCGAACGGCTGAGGAGCTGAGCACGGTGCTCGAGACGACCGACGAGGGCGTCTACGGGGTCGACACCGACGGTGCGATCACCCTGGTGAACCGGGCCGCGCTCGAGATGACCGGCTTCACTCGCGAGGAGCTCATCGGGCGTAATTCGCACGCGCTGCTGCACCACACGCACGAGGACGGCTCGCCCTACCCGCAGGAGGACTGTCCCGTCTACCGGGTATTAGACACCGCCGCAGGCGTCCGGATCACCGGCGAGGTGTTCTGGCGCCGCGACGGGAGCTCGTTCCCGGTCGAGTACGCGGGCTACCCGCTGTACCACGACGGGGAGGTCACGGGTGCCGTGGTGACCTTCCTGGACCGCACCGCACGCCGCCAGGCGCAGCGCCAGCGCGAAACCCAGCATGCCCTGACCCGCGTATTCGCCGAGGTGAGCTCACTGGCGGAGGCTCGTCCCCGGATGCTGGCCGCCGTGTGCCAAGGGCTCGGCTTCGAGGTCGGGCTGGCCTGGGAGCCCGGCGGGGACGAGGGGACCCTGCGCTCAGTCGCCAGCTACGCCGCGCCCGGCTGCGAGGACCTCATCGCTCGTCTCGGCGGCGAGGAGCTCCCGATCACGGGCAGCCTGGCCGGGGTGACCGCGGCTCGCTCTGATCCGGTCATCTGCACCGACCTTGAGCGCGACCCACCGCGCGAGGCCCACCGGTCCGACCCACGACTGCACTGCGCCTTCGGAGTCCCGGTGCGGGCGCGCAGCGGGGAGCTGCTCGCGGTGGCGGAGTTCTTCTCGAGCCGCTCACAGCCCGACGAGGGGCTGCTCGACACCCTGCGGGTGATCGGCAGCCAGGTCGCCCAGTTCGTCGAGCGCCAGAGCGCCGAGGAGGAGACCCAGCGCGTCAAGGATCAGATCGTGGCCAACGTATCGCACGAGCTGCGCACCCCGTTGACGGCGATCGACGGGTGGGTGCATGTACTGCTGGGCGAGGAGCCGGGTCCCCTGACCGACGAGCAGCGACGCTTCCTCAGCATCGTCAAGCGCAACAGCGACCGGCTCATGCGTCTGGTCGGGGACCTGCTGGTGGCCGGACAGGTTGAGGCGGGCAAGCTCAGGCTCGAGCTGGACGACGTCGACGTGGCCGAGCTGGCCCGTGAGACCGCCG
>JAFAYP010000063.1 GCA_019240305.1 Solirubrobacterales bacterium | reverse complement strand
GGGGAAGCACTTGATCGAGGAGAAGATGTAGTCCCAGCGGCCGGCGTTCAGTCCGGCCGAGTGCTCGCGGAGCTCGTAGAGGATCTCGTCCATCTCGAACGCCGCGGGCAGGGTCTCGATCAGCACCGTGGCCTTGATCGTCCCGTGCGCGATGCCCAGGCAGTCCTGCGCGAACGAGAACACGTCGTTCCACAGCCGCGCCTCGAGATGGGACTCCATCTTGGGCAGGTAGAAGTAGGGCGCCGAGCCCTTGCGCAGCAGGCGATGCGCGCAGTGGAACACGTACAGGCCGAAGTCGAACAGCGCACCGGCGACCGGTTGCGAGTCGACCAGCATGTGACGCTCGGGCAAATGCCAGCCGCGCGGGCGAACGAGCAGCGTGGCGGGGTCCTCGCCCAGCTCGTAGCGCCTGCCCTCGGAGTCGCGGTAGGTGATCGTGCCGTCGATCGCGTCGCGCAGGTTGCGATGGCCATCGACCATGTTGTGCCAGGTGGGCGCGTTGGCGTCCTCGAAGTCGGCCATGAATCCGTCGGCGCCCGAGTTCAGCGCATTGATCGTCATCTTGCGATCGGTCGGACCGGTGATCTCGACCCAGCGCTGCTGCATGTCGCCTCCGACGGGCGCCACCGACCAGTCGCCCTCGCGGATCTCGCGGGTGTCGGGCAGGAAGTCGAGCATCTCCCCCGCGCGCAGCCGCTCGCGCCGGTGCGCGCGCGCCTCGAGCAGCTCGCGGCGCCGGGTGCCGAAGCGGTGCTGGAGCTCGGCGACGAACTCGAGGGCATCCGGGGTGAGAACCTCGTCGAAGCCCGCCTCGATCGGACCGTGCAGCTCGAGCTTGGCGTGTGTGGTCATCAGGTCATCCTCTCGTCCGCGGTGCTAGATGCTTCCCCGCCGTGCGCGCCGATAACCCGGCGCACGGCCTCCGCGTCGGCCACGCACAAGCCGCCAACCAGGGCCGCCACCGTGCCCGCCACGACCCACGCCGCGAGCGCCCCGCCGACCGCGTAGAGCACGAGCAGAGCGCCGGCGACCGCCAGCTGCCCAGACTCCACGGTGCCGAGCAGCCTCCGCGAGAATGCGGCGGTTCCGGTCAGGTACAGCGCGACCCCGCCGCACAGAGCCAGCCGAGCCGGGCCGGGCAGCGCCGCGGTGACCGATCCGCGGGTCAGGATCTTGACTCCGACCGCGAACGTGATGATCCCGGCGACGATCACCAGATGCAGGTAGCTGTAGGCATCGGCGGCGGCCAGGACCGGATCATCGTGGCCACGTAGCCGCTCGGCCGCGGCCTCGGCGAAGCCCTCGAAGTACGTCCACCACATGGCCACGGTGATCAGCAGCCCGAGCGCCGCCGCGACAACCAGCTCGCTGTTCAGGATCCGCTCCGCGCTGGCCCCCAGCGCCCCGACGCCGACGGCCACGAGCGACTCCCCCAGGCAGATGATCACGAACAGGCTGTAGCGCTCGGCGAAGTGCGCGACCACGACGTCCTGGAGCCCACGCAGCCGGTCTCGGGTCAGCCACGCCGGGCCGGCGTAATCGATCGCCGCGGCCAGCACCCACACCGCGATACGGACCCAGCCGCTGGTAAACGACCCGCCGATCAGCAGCGCCATGCCGACGGTGACCGTGACCATGAACCCCACCATCGAGGACCAGGACGCGGTGCCCCGCCTGGAGGCGTCGATGTAGAGCGCCAGGTGCAGGAAGCGGACGATTGCGTAGCTGACCGCGAACAGGGTCCCCTCCCCGCCGAACGCGTGGGGAATGGACAGGCCCGTGATGAAGATCGCCACCGAGGAGGCGAGCAAGCTGGCCCGGAGCGTCGGGGAGTTCGGCAGCTGGGCGTTGGTCGCCCACACGAACGCCGACCACGCCCACCACACCAGGGCCAGCACCAGCATCGCCCGGCCGAAGCCCGCCCAGGTGAGATCGTGCCACAGCAGCGTGGTCACCTGGGTGATCGCGAACACGAATACCAGGTCCCAGAACAGCTCGACCGGCGCGCTGTGGCGCTCGTCGGCGATCTCGGGAGCGATGGCGCTCACGGTCTGAGTATCGCGAGTGGCCGCGTTTGTCATAGGGTTCACGGCCGCTCATGCGGCTCGGCGTCTCCCTTGGCTACCTGTTTGCCGGCGTCAATCCGGCCGACCATCTGGAGGTCGTCCAGGAGGCCGAGCGGCTCGGCTATGACTCGGCGTGGGTCGCCGAGGCCTATGGATCGGACGCGGCAACCGTGCTGGCCTGGCTGGCGGCCGGTACGAGCAAGATCAAGCTCGGCTCGGCCATCTTCCAGATGCCGGCCCGCAGTCCGGCGATGACCGCGATGACGGCCGCGACGCTGGATCTCCTGTCGGACGGTCGGATGTTGCTCGGGCTTGGCACGTCCGGGCCCCAGGTCGCCGAGGGCTGGCACGGGCAGCGCTTCGGCCGCCAGCTCGCGCGCACCCGCGACTATGTCGCGGTGCTGCGCATGGCGCTGGCCCGCGAGCGCGTCGACTACCAGGGCGAGACGCTCGAGCTGCCGCTGCCCGACGGTCCCGGGAAGGCGCTCAAGCTGATGATCTCTCCGGTGCAGGAGCGCATCCCGATCTACCTGGCCGCCATCGGCCCCAAGAACACGGCGCTGGCGGGCGAGATCGCCGACGGGTGGATCCCGATCTTCTTCTCCCCGGAGCACGTCTCCGAGGTCCGGGCGCCGCTCGAGGAGGGCGCCGCTCGGTCGGGACGCTCGCTTAAGGACTTCGACATCGCGCCGACCGTCAACACGTTTGTGTCCGACGATCGGGAGGGCGCCCGCGATCGGATGCGCCCGTTCCTGGCCCTCTACATCGGCGGGATGGGCTCGCGCAAGCAGAACTTCTACAACCAGCTGGTCGAGCGCTACGGCTTCGAGGACACCGCCCGCGAGGTCCAGGACCTCTACCTGGAGGGCAAGAAGGACGAGGCGGCGGCCGCGCTGCCCGGCGAGCTGATCGACCTGATCACCCTGTGCGGGCCGAAGGAGCACGTGCGTGACCGGCTGGCCGCCTTCCGCGAGGCCGGGGTGGGCACGCTGACGATCGGCCCGACGGCGTTCACGACAGAGGAGCGGGTGGAGCAGCTGCGCGCGGTGGCCGAGCTGGCGGCTTGAGCCCGACCCGCGATCGGCTGCGCTTCTTCCTGGGCGCGTTCGGGGAGCCCGGGCACGCCTTCCCGATGCTCGCGCTCGGGGCCCGGCTGGTGCAGCGGGGCCACGAGGTCACGTTTGAGACCTGGTCGCGCTGGCGCTCGGACGTCGAGGACGCCGGGATGCGCTTTCTGCCGGCCCCCGAGTACCCGCTGTTCGAAGGCGGTTCGGGTATCGGATCCGAGATGTACGAGGCCGTGTTGCTGGCCACGAGACACACCCGGACCGCGGTGGCCGAGGTTCGCCCGAACGTGCTCGTCCACGACATCCTGACGCTGGCCCCGGCGCTGGCGGGCGAGCTCGAGGACGTACCGGTGGCCACCCTGGTTCCGCACCTGTACCCGGTGGGCGGGCCCGGCTTTCCGCCCTACGCGCTCGGGGCGCGGTTTCCCCGTACGCGGATCGGCCGGGGTTTGTGGGATTCCGTGGCGCGCCGCACCGAGGGCGGCTTGCGCCAGGGACGCGACGAGCTCAACCGGACCCGTTCGATTCTCGGTCTGGCGCCGGTCGGGCGGCTGCACGGTGGTCTATCCGAGCGGCTGTGCCTGGTCGGGACGTTCCCCCAGCTCGAGTACCCGCGGCGCTGGCCGGCCGGCGTCGAGGTGGTCGGGCCGCTGATGTGGGAGCCGCCGTTCGGCGAGGTGGCGCCTCCCCCGGGCGAGCAGCCGCTCGTGCTGGTGGCGCCGTCGACCGCGCAGGATCCCGACCACCGGCTGCTGCGGGCTGCCCTGGGCGGGCTGGGCGAGCTGCCGATCCGGGTGCTCGCGACGTGGAACCGGCGGCCGCTCGGCGGCCCGGTGCGGGTTCCGGCCAACACCCGGCTGGTCGAGTGGGTCTCCTATGCCAAGACCATGCCATCGTGCGCGCTGGTCATCTGCCACGCCGGTCACGGCACGATGGCCCGGGCGCTGGCCTGCGGATGCCCCGTGCTGGCCGTCCCGCACGTGGGCGACATGGCCGAGAACGCCGCGCGCGCCGACTGGGCGAGGGTGGGAGTCCGCCTGCCCTGGCGGTTCCTCACTCCTCGCGCACTTGGCCTGGCGGTCACGCGGGCGCTGTCGGGTCCGGGTTTGACCGTGCGCGCGCGCGAGCTGGCCGCCTGGGCGGCGCGACACAACGGCGCGACGCGAGCGGCCGAGCTGGTCGAGGAGCTCGCCGGTCAGTCCTCGGCGGCCGCGCGGCCGCGGATGTACTCGATGAGCTCCGGGGCGTCGCCCTCGACGACGTCCATCGGCTCTCCCGAGCAGCTGCAGAGCTCGACCACCGCACGCTCGTCGCTCACCTCGAGCGCGCGCCAGATCGCGCCGTGAAGGGTCCA
>JAFAYP010000050.1 GCA_019240305.1 Solirubrobacterales bacterium | reverse complement strand
AGTGGGTGGTTGGCCGGGAGGTCTCGAAGCACCCACCCTGATCGATCGAGACGTCGACGAGCACTGCCTGAGGCTTCATCAGCCCGAGCTGCTCGCGGGTGATCACCCGCGGGGCCCGCGCCCCGTGCACCAGCACCGCCCCGATCACCAGGTCCATGTAGGGCAGGCGCTGCTCGATCTCGAGCGTCGAGGCAAAGCACGTGTCGGCCCGGCCGCCCAACGCGATGTCGAGCTCGCGCAGGCGGTCGATGTTGCGGTCGTAGACGAACACGGTCGCCTCCATCCCGAGCGCGATGAACGCCGCGTTCATCCCGACCACGCCCCCGCCGATGATCATCACGTTGGCCGCGGCCACGCCCGGCACGCCACCGAGGAGGATGCCCCTCCCGCCCAGCGGCTTCTCCAGGATGAACGCTCCGGCCTGGGTGGCGATCTTGCCCGCCACCTCGGACATCGGGGCGAGCAGCGGCAGCCGCCCGCGCGTGTCCTCGACCGTCTCATACGCGATGCAGGTGGCGCCCGACTCCATCAGTCCGCGGGTCAGCTCCGCGTCGGCGGCCAGGTGCAGGTAGGTGAACAGCGTGTGCCGGGGCGCCAGGCGCGACACCTCCTCGGGCTGGGGCTCCTTGACCTTGACGATCAGCGCGGCCTCTTCGAACACCGCATCCGCGTCGGGCAGGATCGTCGCCCCCTGAGCCGCATAGGCCTCGTTCGTGATGCTCGAGCCCTCTCCGGCTCCGCTCTGCACGTACACCTCGTGCCCGGCGTCGACGAGCTCGCGTACCCCGGCCGGAGTCAGCGCCACCCGGTACTCGTCTGACTTGACCTCTGTTGGAACGCCTACTTTCACGCCTCAGACCGCCTTCCCGTGTCTCAGCCCAGTTGTGGGTCTCATTCTCATTCTTATTCTCATTCCCATTCTCAGGCCACCAGCTGCCGCCCACGGAGGGCGAGCCAGAACTCGATCCGGTCTCGCGCCGAGCCCAGGTTTCGCCCGGTCAGCTCCTCGACGCGACGGATCCGGTAGCGGAGCGTGTGGCGGTGGCAGTACAGCCGGCGCGCCGCCCGCTCCCACTGCCCGTTCTCTTCGATGAACGCCTCCAGCGAGCGCATCAGCTCGCCGCCGTACGGTCCCTCGCTGGCCTCGATCGGGCCGAGGATCGAGTCGCAGAACAGGCGCAGCGCCTCGTCGTCCTGGAGCGAGAGCAGGAGCTGGAAGGACCCGAGGTCCTTGTAGGTGGCCACCCGGAGACGCTCGGGCGCGGACCCGTTGCCGTCCGAGCCGGCGACCCCGAAGGCCAGCGCCTCGAGCGCACAGCGCGCCTCGTGGAAGCTCCGCCGCGCGTCGGCCGCCTCGATCGCGCGGCCGATCCCGACCCGCACGTGGTCGCGCAGCTCGCTTCCGGCCGCCTCCGCCACGCGCTCGCCGAGCGAGAACAGCTCCTCGTACGGGGTGCCGGGGATCAGCGCGCAGGCCAGCGGACCGACCGACGCGACCAGCCCCGGCGTTGCCTCCTCGCGCAGCGCATTCCACAGTGCTGCTTCCAGGGAGGCGGGCGTGCAGCCGCGGCCCCCGCCGGCGACCCCGAGCACGATCGCCGCCACCTGCTCACCCAGTCCGAAGGGCGCGAGCCGGCGGGTGAGCTCCGAGCCGGTCAGCTCGCCGCTCACGATCGCGTCGAGCAGGTCGCCGGCCAGCCGCCGCTCGGTGTCGCCGGCCACCCGGGCCCGGAGCAGCTCGAGCGCCACGATCGTGACCGCCTGGTGCAGCGTCAGCCGGTCGAAGTCAGTCAGGGGTCCCGCGTCCTTGATGGCCACCAGCCACGCCTCGGGCGCCCGCCCGGGACCGGCGCCGCCGGGCTGTGGGGTGCCGTCGGAGGCCACCGGCAGAGCCAGCCCATGGTTGCCCTCGACTAGCGTGGGCATGAACGTCCGCGCCTCGCGCCGGCGGGCGCGCTCGTGCACCTCGCGACGCAGCGTCTGCAGGACCTCCGGGTCGACCTCGCGCCGGAACGCGTGCTGCTGCATCGGCTCGCCCCGGGAGTCGAACACCACCACCGCGGCTCCGATCAGCGTGGACAACGCCCCGACCAGCGCCTCGAGCCCGCGCTCGGAGAGCACGATCCGCTCCAGGCGCTCCTGGGCGGTCAGCGCCCGGCGGAGCACGGCGTACTGCTCGTTGACCAGCTGGCTGAACGCAGCCTCGGTGACCGCGATGAACGGCAACTCGTAGGGCACCTCGAACACCGGGAACTCGCGCTCGGCCGCCACCTCGAGCAGCGACTCGGGGACCGCGGCGTGCTTGAAGCCCGTCCCGAACCCGAGCCCGGCCAGATGGTGATCGGCCAGCCGGCCGACGAACTCGCGGGCCTGCGCCGGCGTCTGGAGCTGCATCCCGGTGGTCAGCAGCAGCTCGCCGCCCGACAGCCACGGGGTGGGGTCGAGCAGCTCGGAGATGTGGACCCAGCGCACGGGCAGCTGC
>JAFAYP010000564.1 GCA_019240305.1 Solirubrobacterales bacterium | reverse complement strand
CAGGCCGGGCCCTGAGCCGATCACCAGCGCCGAGGCGGCCGAGATCACCGCCGCCATCCGCCCGCGCGCGGCGTAGTGGGGGTTGTGGGCGTGGGAGGCGAGCGCCCACAGGCCCGCGCCGACGAACGCACCGAGCAACGCCACGGCAAGCGCCCACGCCTCCGCGCCGTTGACGAGCTGCTGCAGGACGTTGCTGCCCGGCAGGCCCGTCGGGTCGGGGGTGGCGGTGACCGCCCCGAGCATCGAATCGACCATGAGTACCTCCGAGTCCAATTGAGCCAAATAGATGTAGATGAAGCCTAGCAATACTAATTACATCCTGCTAGGTTCTTTCGCATCAATTTAGTCTCAATTGGACTCAAGACTATCTCTACTGAGATCGATACCGCGGTACCCGGGGTCGGCGATGTGGGCGAGCTGTACGGCCTGCTGGCCCGCCGGCTGGAGGAGGCTGTCCGAATCGACGTCCGGGCCTCGAACGCGTTGATCGAAGACGCTTGCCAGATCGCGTGGATCCGGCTACTTCGCGACCGCGATCAGGTTCACCGCGAGACCGTCATGACCTGGCTCGTGCGAACCGCAGTGCACGAGGCGTTCAAGCTCCTGCGCCGTGACCGCCGCGAGCTGTCGCTCGAGGCCGCCGCAGAGGAGGCGATGCCCATCGCTCGAAGCCCCGAGGCCACGCCGCTGGAGCTGTGCGAGCGCGGCGAGCGTCTGGCCGCGCTCGGCCGGCTACCCGAACGCCAGCAGCGCGCCTTGTGGCTGCACGCGTTTGGCCTCAGCTACACGGAGATCGCCCGGCACGAAGGCTGCACGACACGCACCGTCGAGCGCCAGCTGATTCGAGCCAGGGAGCACATCCGGGGAATCCAGGCGCAGGCCGCGTAGCGCGGGCGTGGCCCCGATCCGACCTACCGGGCCCGGCCGCGCTTGCGCCGCCGGCGCTCCGCCGGGCTCAGCTTGCGCGGCTTGGGCCGCGCCTTGGAGCCCTGCCGGCGACCCTCACCGGGCAGCGCCGCCATCCGGGTCCGCGCGGGCGCCCGCCGGCGGGCATCGCGCCAGATGTACAGCGAGATCCCGCCGAGGACGATGATCGCGCCGATGGCGATCGCGATCGCCCCGCTGCCGCTGAAGGCGCTGCCGTTGCCGGCCGTCGTGGCCGTGCTGACCGTCGGCGCCGCCGTGCTCGTCGTCGTGGGAATCGACACGCTCGGCTGCGGGAAGCCGGGCGACAGGGGACTACCGCCGGGCGACTGGGCGAGCGCCGCCGCCGGCGGCAGGAGCGCCGCTGCCAGCAGCGCGGCAAGGACAAGCCGGATCGTTCTCAAAGCGCCGCGCCCCGAGCCTCGTGTCAGGCGAGCGGCTGCTCCATCGCCGGCGTCTCGGGCGCGTCGGCGTAGGGATGCTCGTCCGCGACGTCTTCCTCGTGGTAGACGCTCTCGGCGTTGACCGCCCAGATGTCGTGGTTGGACCCGGTGAGGATGTTGTCGACGGCGCGCATCGCGGTCAGCATCGAATGGTCGGAGTTGTTGTAGCGGTGCAGACCGTTCCGGCCTACCTGGATCAGGTTCGGGATGCCATCCAGCCATCCCCGGATCGTGGCCACCCGATTGCTGTACTCGGCGTCGTACATCGGGTACGCCTTGTGCACACGCACGACGAAGCCCATCTTCACCTTCTCGGCCCGGGCGAGGCCAAGCTGCTGGATCTCCCGCGTCGCCATCGCCACAAGATCGTCGTCGGGCATGCTCCAGAACTCGTCACCCTCGAAGCAGAAATACTCCATTCCGATCGAGGCGTCGGTCTTGTTCGGAACCATCCACGGGCTCCAGGAGCGGAAGTTCTGAATGCGCCCGACCTTGACCGACGGGTCGTGAATGTAAATCCAGTTGTCAGGGAATAGGTCCTCGTCCTGGATCACCAGCAGCACCGTGAGGAAGTCGCGGTAGCGCAGCCCGCGGGCCGCGTCGCGGACGTCGCCCGGGGCGTCGGGCTCGGCGATCCCGACGGTCGTGCGCAGCGGCAACGAGGAGATCACGTGCGAGGGCGAGATCGTCTCGCCCCCCGCGACCACCTCGACCACGCGGTTGCCTTCCGTCCGGATCCGCGTCACCGGGGCGTTGAGGCGGACCTCGCCGCCGTGCGCGCGGATCTGCTCGGTCATCCGCTCCCACATCTGGCCCGGGCCGTAGCGCGGGTAATTGAACTCGGAGATCAGCGACTTGATCTGATTGCCGCGGTTGCCGAGGAACGCGTGCTTGGCGGCCGCGAAGAACGACAGGCCCTTGATCCGCTGCGCGGCCCATTCCGAGCGGATCTCCGAGGTCGACACGCCCCAGACCTTCTCCGTGTAGGACTTGAAGAACTGGTTGAACAGCCACCGCCCGAAGCGGTTGGATACCCACTCCTCGAAGGTGTCCTCGCGGCCCTTTGGCCTGACGGCTGCCCACAGGTAGGACACCAGCGCCTTGGTCAGGTCCACCGGCCCGAGCTTTCTGATCACGTCCATGCCCTGCAGCGGATACTCGAGGAACTTGTGGTTCCAGTAGATCCGGCTCTGGCGCGGACGCTTGAGAAACTCGTCGCCGAGGATCTCGTGCCAGAGCTCATCGACCTCCTTGGCCTTGGTGAAGAATCGGTGCCCGCCGAGGTCGAACCGGTAGCCCTCCCGCACATCGGTGCGGGCGATGCCGCCCACCTGGTCGGTGGACTCGAGCACGATCACCGGCTTGCCCTGCTTGGCCAGCAGATAGCCGGCGGTCAGGCCGGCCGGGCCGCCCCCGAGTGCCACCACCGGGCGCTCGGGCGTTATGTCCGCGCCGCCGACGGCGTCTGCGCTGGGCGTGGGAGAAGCTTCGGTCATCTGAGTTCTTAGGAGACCTTCTGGTAGAGCACGGCGCTGTAGGCGAGGATGCTGGCTCCCCGATAGTTGTGTGGCGCGATCGCCACTTGCTTCAACACGCCGCTGTCCACATCGTCCTGGAGAATCTGACCCCACTGCGCGGAGCGCGTGCGAACCAGGGACACCCAGGGCGCCTTCCAGTTCTGCGCGCCCTCGGTCAGCGGTCGTATGTACAGCAGTTGCTGTCCGGGCCTGAGGCTAGCAATCAGCGGGTCAAGGGTGGGCGCGGGCGGCGTGTGCTGAAGCCGCGATAGCGCGTCGACCCAGTCCATGTAGCTCGGGTCGCTGACCCGGCCCAGCGTGGTCGCGTACTGCAGCTGCGGCGAGAAGTAGTAGTAGGCCTCCGGCGTCGAGTCCGGTTGGGCGCTGAGCACCATGTCGCCCCGGTGAAGCAGCGGCGAGATCTCGCCGCTCACGTCCTGCATGTCGCTCTTGTAGCGCGGCGCGTAGGAGGACGGGTGCGCGACGAAGGCCACGAACAGCGCCATCAGGACCAGCCCGACGACGCCGCAACGCGCGGCTCCCCACGCGGCCAGCAGGAGGATCGCGGGCAGCAGCGGAGCCATGTAGCGCGCCACGAACGCCGGCGTGATCTGCGAGGCCAGCCAGGCGATGACCAGCGTGCCGGCGATCAGCAGGATCAGCGTCCACATCACGGTGCCTTCCTGGGTGCGCCGGCCCCGGCGCGTGAACAGCGGAGCCAGGCCGAGGATCCACGCGGTGACGAGCGCGACGGTGATCCGGTCCGAGCCGAGCAGATCGCGCGAGAGCAGCACCGGGACGCCGAAGCGGATCGTCGGCGCCCACGGCGCGCCGGTGTGGGTGGCCTGGTAGATGAAGTTCGGAACCCAGGGCAGGAACAGGATGCCGGCCCCCACGTAGGCGATCACGGCATCGCGCACCAGACCGCGACGGTCTTCGCTCGCCCGCCAGATCGGGATCAGCGCGACAACTAGGCCAGCGCCGAAGAACAGGCCCCACGCGTGCGTGTAGAGCATCAGCGCCTGGCAGATCGAGAACATGATCAGGTACTTGCGTCGCCGGTAGACGAAGGCGTGGATGAAGGCGGTTGTCTCGAGCAGGCCGAGCAGCGCCATCAGCTCGTACATCCGAGTCTCCTGCGCATACGCGGTCAGGAACGTGCTGAGCGCGCACAGCAGCGCCATGTACAGCCCGACGCGGCGCCCGAGCAGGCTCCAGCCCGCCCACAGCCCGGCCGGGATGCAGAGCAGGCCGATCAGCACCGAAAGGGCGTGGGTGGCCGACTCGCCGGGGCCGAACGCGCCGATCCAGAAGTGCAACAGGAGATAGAACAGCGGCGGCGAGCCGTCGTGTCGCAGGATCCCGGGGATCGCGCCCAGCGAGTGCGAGGCGATTCCGGTGGTGATCGCCTCGTCCTCCCAGAACTGCCCGATCGGCGCGCTGACGTAGCGCGTGCGGAGGTAGGCGGATAGCGCGGTGATGATGACCAGGAAG
>JAFAYP010000470.1 GCA_019240305.1 Solirubrobacterales bacterium | reverse complement strand
GCCGACGCCGGAACTGAGCCCGCGCGGGCGAGCAGGGGTGCCCGCGGTGGCGTCGAAACAGGACTGCGCCTGCCGGTCGTAGGCGGGCAGAGAACCTGTTTCGAGCAACCGTGTGAGAGTGACATGACCGAGAAGACCGCCAAGCCCACCCGCAAGCGCGTCAGCGTACGCAAGTCGAAGACGGCCGTTCAGATGCCGAGCCACGACGAGATCTCGCTGCGCGCCTACTTCCTCTCCCTGGAGTCGCCGGGGGCCGACGAGATCGGCAACTGGCTGCGCGCCGAGCACGAGCTCAAGGCCGCCTGAGGTGCCGGCCACCATCTCCCGGTCAGTCCCCGCGCCTCGTAGGACTCGCTCTGGTCGAGAGGACGATTAGCGGACGTCGGTCAGGATGCCCGCGAGGAAGCTGCTCAGGGCCTCGTGCGCGTCGAGCGGAAGGACGTGTGAGACGTACTGATCCGGGCGCACGAGGACGATGCACCCCGCTTGGCGGTTGACGCCACGCAGGTCGAAGATGTCGCCGGTGCTGGGGTCCGGGCAGAACATCTTCTCGTAGTCGATCAGACCGAACTTGCCCTTCCTCGGGAGGAGGATCGGCGGCATCCGGTCGACGGCCAGGTCACGGTGGCTCTGCTGGAAGATCGCCCGGACATCGATCACCGAGTCGGGCGCGGCGCCGTCCGGCGTGAAGCGCTTGATCGGCGAGGCGTCTTCCTCTTCGAGGAAGCGGCAGAGAGCTCGCGCCGTTGAGCTCTCGGCAGTGGGGTCGGGCTCGTCAGCGAAGACGTAGAGGCGCCAGGCGCCGTCGGCCCGGTGCGCGTGCCCGAGGTGCATCGGCTTGGCATCGGCCAGCCGGATGACCGGCGCGGAGTGAAAGCGCATCCCGATCGTGAAGCCCTCGGCGAGGTGCTGGAACTCCGGCTCGGCGGTGATCATCGACGGGGCGTATCTGGTGGCCACCCCGGCCGTGAAGCGGCCTTGCGCGACGAAGTAGCGCTCGAACTCTTCCGGGTCGACAGCATCTTCTTTGGTGTCGGATGCTTTTCCCGCACGCGCGGTGAACAGCCGCGAGAACTCGCGATCGAATGCGATCAGCTCCTCGGCGACCGCCTGACGCTCTTCGGAGTAGGTGTGCAGCAGCGCGGGTTTGGCGTTACCTCTGAGCACCGCGGCCAGCTTCCAGCCGAGGTTCCAGGTATCGGCCATGGCCACGTTCATGCCCTGGCCCGCCTTGGCGCTGTGCGTGTGGCAGGCGTCACCCGCGATGAACACTCTGGGCAGGCGTCGGGGTGTGTCCTGCGCTGGCACGTCGTCGAACTTGTCACACAGGCGCTGACCGATCTCGTACAGCGAGCACCACCCGACATCACGCACCTCGATGCTGTACGGGTGCAGGATCCGGTTGGCGACCTTGGCCAGCTTCTCCGGCGTGACCGCGCGGTCCTCGAGGATCTCGCGGTCGCTGACCTCGTCGAGCTCGATGTAGAGCCGCACCAGGTATCCACCCTCGCGCGGGATGATCAGGATGTTCCCCTGGTTGGCTGAGTAGATCGCACACTTGACGCGAATGTCCGGAAAGTCGGTCAGCGCCAGGACGTCCATCACGCCCCAGGACTCGTCGCTCACGTCGCCCACCAGCTCGCGACCGATCGCCGTGCGGACACGGCTACGGGCACCGTCGCAGCCGACGAGGAACTTGGCGCGGATGGTCGAGGTGTCCTCGGTCTCGGTTTGTTGCTCGAGATGCTGCAGGGTGATTTTCACGGGATAGTTTGAAGCGCCGCTGGCATCCACCTCGACCTCGCTGGCTCGCAGCCCGTAGAACGGTGAAAGCCGGCTGGGTGAGCGCTCCATGTGATCCCGCAGGTGAGCAAGCAGTCGCGCCTGGTTGACGATCACGTGCGGGAACTCCGAGAGCCCCTCTTCGACATCCGGGACCCGTCCGGTGCGCGTGATCTGGCTCGGCTGTACTGGGTCCGGGCGCCAGAAGCAGACCTCGTTGACCCAATAGCCCTCGCGCACCAGGCGATCGGCCAGACCGAACGCCTCGAACATCTCGACGGTGCGACAGGCGACTCCGTCCGCCTGCCCCACCGCGAGCGGACCGTCCCGGCGGTCGATTATCGCCGTCGCGATGTCCGGGAAGCTGGCGAGCTGGGCGGCCAGGACCAGGCCGGCCGGACCGCATCCCACGATCAGCACGTCAACCTCTTCGGGGAGGCCCACCGGCCGCTCCGCGACGGAGGGACCCGGCTCCGCGACCAGCGGGTCGCCGGGCTTATAGCCGTTGAGATAGAACTGCATCGTTCAGGCCTCGCGAGGATCTTTCCTGCCCCCAGCAGCCTAGTGTGCCCCAATCGCGTGGCGGTGGGACCATTCGGGCGTGGACGAGGACCTTCAGCGGCGGATCGGGCACAACGAGGTGGTCTTCCGCGATGTCAACGAGGGGATCAGCCGGGGACGCTGGCCCGGGGAAGGCGCGGTGCCGATCGCGTTTCGCTGCGAATGCGGCGAGATCGGCTGCAGTCAGATGATCGAGCTAACCGCCCCTGAGTACGAGCGGATCCGCGCGTCCTCCCGGCGGTTCTTCGTCGCCAGCGCGCACGAGATCCCCGAAGCGGAAACCGTCGTGGAGAGCCACGCGGATTACCTGATTGTGGAGAAGCGCGACGTGGCCGCTCGCGTCGCCGAGGAGACCGATCCGCGGTCCTGATCTCGGCCGGAACCATCGGCGCGCAGCACGAACCGCAGCCTGAGCTCCGTCCCCCCGGCCCCTCGGTCCAGCACCGTGAACTCGTCGGTCACTTGGGCGATCAGTCCGAGCCCGAGCCCAAGCCCATCGCTCTCGCGTCCGGCACGCAGGCCGCAACCATCATCGGCGATCAGCACCCACAGCTCGCCGGCGGCGACTCTCGCGGTGGTGTGAATCTGCCCGCTTCGCCCCGGATAGGCGTGCTGAACGATGTTCGAGAGCGCCTCGGAGCTGGCGAGCCGGATGTCGTCCAGCTGTTGATCGCGGGCGCCGGCCGCAGCGGCAAAGTCAACAATCGCCTGGCGGGTGGTGGCGACGGAATCCGTGATCGCCGGACGGGACTCCTGCAGGCATGAGGAGTCGTCATTTCGGCCCAAGGCTTGCCTTTTAAACCGACCAGTCGCTAACAGGCTCATCGCTCTGGACTCAGATACCCCGGGTTCCAGCTCCAAAACGGCCAATTCCGGCTTGACTTCCGGCGCCTTAGGCGAGCTCCCAGACCACGGCTCGGGTCCACGCCCCGCCGCAACCTTCAAGCAATACTGGGAACGCGGTCAGAAAGCAGCGTCGCCCGAGCAGCGACGCGGGGATCCGCAGGTCCTCGGGTCGCGAACGCGGCGGTCAGCGATACGACCACCCCGAGCACGCCCACCTCCAGATCTCCGATGTGGAGGGAATGCTCGAGCTTCGGAGCGACCGCTCCCGAGGTTCCGAGGTCTGCACCTGTCCAGTGCCAGCACCGAGG
>JAFAYP010000568.1 GCA_019240305.1 Solirubrobacterales bacterium | reverse complement strand
GGCACCTGCACGAGCGTCCCCAGCCGCCCGAACAGCTCGAGCACCGACGCCTCGAGGTGCTCGTCGAGGTCGCGCTCGGGCGAATAGAGCACCACACCCCGGCGAATCTCGACCGGCGTGTTGGGCATGAAGCGGAACACCGGCACGCCAAAGTGGCTGCGCAGGATGGCCGAGCGTTTCCCGGCCAGGACGGACGCCACCGCCTTGACGTGCCCATGCAGCTCACGCGAGACGTCCTCGAACTGCGCCGGCTTGTGGCAGAGCACGACGAGGTCGGCGCGCTCCGCCACCTCGACGTTCGACTTGCAGGCCTCACCGCCGAGCTCGCGGGCCAGCGCCTCGGCGCGCCCCGAGCCCGAGTCGGAGCACAGCACGGGCTCGCCCCAGCCACGCGCGAGCGCGCGGGCCATGTTGCCAGCACCGATCAGGCCGACCTGCATATAGGGAAATCTATCGCTGGCGCGAGCGCTCGCCCGCGCGCGGCCTCAGCTCTGGTTGAAGAAGCGGTTCTCGAGCAGGCGCGCGCGTTCTTCCGCGGACACCTCGACATTGCGCGGAGTGAGCAGGAAAACCTTGTCGGCGATCCGCTGCATGCCCCCGTCGAGCGCGTAGGTCAGGCCGCTCGAGAAGTCGATCAGGCGCTTTGAGAGGTCGTGGTCGGTGTTCTGCAGGTTGAGGATCACCGGGATGGCGTCCTTGAACTTGTCCGCCACGTCCTGGACCTCGTTGAAGTTCTTGGGCACCACGAAGTGGACCCGGTCGGCTCCCCCGCGACCGTTACCGCGGCCGCCGCCACTTCCGCCTCCGCCGACGGGGCGCAGCGACGCGGTGCGCCGCTCGGACTCGGGATCGTCGGCAAAGATGTCGTCGAACTCGTCGCGCCGGCGGCGGGAGCTCAGACGCCGGACGTTCGGGCGGTCGCTGTAGGCGTGCTGGGCTTCGATCTCGGGCTCGTTGTATGGCTCGAGGTCGTCCTCGTAATCCTCATCATCCGCCAGACCGAAGTACATCAGCGTGCGGTGCCAGGTATCTCGTAGGGCCATCTCGGATTCGGTCTTTCGCTGGCAGGCCGGGTTTCCCTGCCGTGATTATGACGCTCCTGAGCCCTCAGCGGGCTTGTACAGGCCGGTTCCGAGCCGGATGATCGTGGCCCCTTCCTGGACGGCGACCAGGTAGTCCTGGCTGGTGCCCATCGAAAGCTCGGTCAATCCGTGCTCGGCGGCGAGCTCGCGCAGCGCCGCGAAGTGACGGCGGCTGGCCTCGGGCTCGGGCGCCAGAGGCGGCATCGTCATCAGCCCCACGACCTTCGCCGGGGAGCGCTCGAGGAATCCCGGCAGCTCACCTGGCGCGACGCCGCCCTTGCCCTGCTCCCCAGCCACGTTGACCTCGACCAGGATCTCGGTGGTCGGGGTGCCGTGCCGCCCCAGCTGCGCGAGCGCCGAGTCGCTGGCCACGGTCTCGATGTAGCGGACGTGCGGGAGCACCTGACGGACCTTGCGGCTCTGCAGCTGGCCGATGAAGTCCCAGGTGAACGTTCCCGGGTACGCCTGCGCCTTGGCCACGAGGTCCTGGGCGCGGTTCTCGCCGAGCAGCGTCAGGCCCGCCTCGGCCAGCACGCCGAGCTCCTCGAGCGGGACGTACTTGACCGCGGCCAGGATCTGGACGCTCTCGGGATCCCGTCCGGCCTCGACGATCTCGGTCCGGACCCGCTCGAGGTTCGCGCGGACCTGCTCGGCCCGCAGGCCGGTGATCAGCTCAACCACGCCAGGCCGGCCTGCCGCCCGGTCACGCCGTGGTCGCGGCGATGGGAGAAGAACAGCGACTCATCCGTGCAGATCGTGCACAGCCCAACGTCGTGCACGGCGGCGACGCCAGCGCGCGACAGCTGGTCGCGGGCGATCGCCTTGAGGTCGAGGTTCCGACCGCGCCTCACGCCTTTGCCGTAGGTCGTGAACTCCGCGTGGACCTCTTCACCGACCTCGTAGCAGCACGGACCGGCGCCCGGGCCGATGGCCGCGCGGAGCTCGCCGTCCGCCCCGAGCTCCCGCAGCTTCCGCACGCCCTCGGCCAGGATCCCGCCGGCCAGCCCGCGCCACCCGGCGTGCAGCATCGCCACCGCGCCCGCGCCGGCCACCGCGATCGGCAAGCAGTCCGCGGTCATCACCATCGGCGCGACGCCCGGCAGCACGGTCGCCTGACCGTCCGCCTCGAGCAGCTCGACGTCGCCGTCGGGCAGCGGTGCCACGCCGATATCGCCGTTCCCCGCGATCAGCCGGACGGCGGTGCCGTGGACCTGCCGGATGTACGCCGGCCTCACGCCGGCCCGGGCCTCGAGCTGGGCCCGATTGCGGCGCACCGCGTCAGGACTGTCGTCGGTCAGGCGACCCAGGTTCAGGCTGGCGTACGGACCGCGTGAGAATCCGCCGCGGCGCGTGGTGAACATCGCCTGCGCGCCCGGCAGGTCGATCCCGATGTGCTCGGCGCGGTCATAGAACGGCTCGGACAGGTGCAGCTCCACACCCGGCAGGCTACTGCGGGGCGGCGGCGGCACTGAGCGCCTC
>JAFAYP010000351.1 GCA_019240305.1 Solirubrobacterales bacterium | reverse complement strand
CGATGAGCAGTACGGCGGCGCCGCTCGATAGACGTTCCGGAGCCGACCTGTCACATTTGGCGCCTGCGCGGTGCTAATGGATGTGATGGGGTTCCCGGCACGACAGGATGAAGGATTGGATTGGCCGGCTGACCCGTCGGGCCTGGCCGGCTTCGAGGCGTTCTTCCGTGCCCATCACCGACCTGTCGTGCGTCTTGCCCAGAACGTGCTCGGCGACTCGCAGGGAGCGCAGGACGTGGCCCAGGAGGTCTTTCTCGCCGCCTACCGGCGCTTTCCCGGCGACTGGGAGCAGGCGGCCGGTTGGGTCCGGGTGGCCGCGGTGCACACGGCGCTCAACGTGCTGCGTGGCGACCGGCGCCGGGACCGGCGCGAGCTCATGTTCTCCGGCGAGGACTGCACGCCCAGCCTCGACGACACGGTGATCGAGCGCGAGGCGCGAGCAGAGGTTCGCCAGATCCTGGCCCGCCTGCCCCGCCGTACGGCGGCGGTGCTCGTCATGCGCCACGGCGGCATGCGCTACGTGGAGATCGCGGACGCGTTGGGGGTCAAGGTCGAAAACGTCGGGACTCTGCTCAGACGAGCCGAGTCCGCTCTTCGAAAGGAGATGTACCGTGAGACACGTGCCTGACGGGGTGCTTCGGCGGCTCGAGGACGAGCCCCTGTCGGTCCCCGACAGGTTCGCCGAGCACGTGGCCGAGTGTGCCGATTGCGCTGCTCGGCGAGCGGAGATCGCCGACGACGCGCAGCGCGCCGCCCGCTTCTTGTCTGCCCCGCACCTCACCGCCGACGTGGACGCCGCGTGGGCCCGCCTGGAGCGCGAGCTGCACCGCCGCCCCCAGGAGGAGGCGCGCCGGCGATGGAAGCCGGCCCCCGCTGTCCGGCGGCGCTGGCGCTTCCCGGCGCTGTCGCTGCGCGCCGGTCTGGTCATCGGTGCGATCGGGGTCGTGGTCGCGGGCACCGCCGCGGCGGCCACGCTTACCACGATCTTCGCGCCGACGCACGTGGCGCCGGTGCCGGTGAGCCGGAGCGACATGCAAGCGCTCGGGGCCTTCATGGGACTGGGCAACGGCAACTCGCTCGGAGGGTTCTCGACGCCTTCCGGCTCGAGCAACACGCGGTTCGGAACCATCAGCTGGTCCTCGGCGCCGCCGCGTCCGGCGTCCTCGCTCGAGGAGGCCGTCGCGGACGCCGGCTTTCCCGTGACGCTTCCCGCGCACCGTCCGGCCGGAGTCGGCGCGGTGCGGCAGTTCACCGTTCAGCCGCGTGTGAGCGCCACCGTGAGGTTCGATTCCGCCGCCGCCAGCCTCACCGGAAGCACGGTGACGGTTCACGCTGGTCCGGTCGTCATCGCGCAGTACGGCGGGACCAGCGCGACCGACGTGCCGACCCTGGCGATCGCGACGATGCCGCGCCCGACGGCGGCCTCCTCGGGCGCCAGCCTCAACCAGATCGAGGCGTTTCTGCTGGCTCAGCCGGGAATTCCCCCGGCCCTGGCCGAGGAGATTCGCCTGCTCGGCGACCTGCGGACGACGCTTCCGGTTCCCGTCCCGCCCGGCGCCTCGGTCCGCTCGGTGCAGGTCGCCGGCTGGCCGGGCGTGCTGCTCGCCGACCCCTCGAACGCGGCGGCCGCCGTGGTCTGGGAGGACAGCCACGGGATACTCCACATGGTCGCCGGAATCCTCGATGCGCAAGACGTCCTGAATGTCGCAGGCCAACTGGGCTGAGGGCACCGCCGTCGAGCGGTCCGCGGTCGACGGCGAAGCCGGTCTGCACGGGGCGGCGGGTTCCTCGCCCGGAACTCGCCCGTCCCAGTCAGCCGTTTCACCCGCGATCCACACGGTGGCGCTGACCAAGCGGTTCGGCGCCACGACCGCGGTGAACTCGCTGTCGATGACGGTGGAGCGCGGGGAGGTGTTCGGCTTCCTCGGCCCGAACGGAGCGGGCAAGACCACGGTGGTCAAGCTGCTGCTCGGGTTGGCGCGGCCCACCGGTGGCGACGGGCTCGTGCTCGGCGCGCCTCTGGGCGATCGCGAGGCGCGGCGGCAGATCGGATATCTGCCCGAGCTGTTTCGCTTTCAGGCCCTGCTGACCGCGCGGGAGGTGCTGCGGCTGCACTGCCGGCTGCTCGCGCTGCCCAAACACGCGTGGGAGGAGGAGGTGGGCAGCGCGCTTCTGACCGTCGGTTTGCTTAAGCGAGGCAACGATCGCGTCGGCACGTTCTCCAAGGGCATGCAGCAGCGGCTGGGGCTTGGCGTCGCGCTGCTCGGCACCCCGGCGCTCGTCGTGCTCGACGAGCCCACGAGCGCGCTCGACCCGGTCGGCCGACACGACGTACGCGAGATCATTCGTGGTCTGCGCGACCGCGGGTCGACCGTGTTCCTCAACACTCACCTGCTCGAGGAAGCCGAGCACGTATGTGATCGCGTGGCGGTGATCGACAAGGGAACCGCGATCGCCACTGGCAGCCTGGATGCGCTGCTGGCCCGCCAGAGCACCGTGCGGCTCAGGGTCGGAGGGCTGGGGGAGGGCTGGTGGAGCGAGCTCGGGCGGTTCGGTCGTTGGCGCCGGCAGGGAGAATGGAACGTCGTCGAGGGCATCGACCCGTCGCGGATCGCCGACCTCGTCGACGCGCTGGTCGCGCGCGGCGGACGGGTCGAGGCCGTGATCCCCGAGCACCAGACTCTGGAAGCCCGCTTCCTCGAGCTGCTGAGCGAGCGATGAACCCGACGCTGATCATCGCGTCGCTGACCATCAAGGAGGCGGTGCGCCGGCGTCTGCTCCTGGCCTTTCTGTCGATCACGGTGGTCGTGGTCGGCCTGAGCGCTTGGGGCTTCGATCGCCTGGCTCACAGTCAGAGCCTCACCTCGGGCGAGAGCAACCTCGCGGTTCCGCAGGCGCTGATCCTGTTCATGTTCATGTTGAGCTTCGTGCTCGCGCTCAGCGCCTCGGCGATCGCCGCTCCCTCGATCTCCTCAGAGCTCGAATCCGGCGTGCTGATGACGGTCGTCACCCGTCCGATCCGGCGGAGCGAGGTGCTGATCGGCAAGTGGCTCGGGCTCGCCGCCCTGCTCGCGGGCTATGCCGTCGGGGTGTGCGTGCTGCAGTTCGCGGTCGTCCGCATCGTGAGCGGCTTCCTGCCACCCAACCCGGTGCTCGTGTGCGTCTACCTGTTCGCCGAGGGCGCGCTGTTGCTCACGCTTTCCCTGCTGCTGAGCACGCGCTTGCCGGCGATCGCCGTCGGCGTCATCGGCGTGGCGGTGTTCGGCGCCGGCTGGCTGGGAGGTGTCGTCGGCTCGCTCGGCACCGCGTTCAACATCAGCGCGCTGCGCACGATTGGACAGATCGGACGTTTCCTGCTGCCCACCGACGGGCTGTGGCATGCCGCCATCTACTACCTCCAGCCAGCCTCACTGATCGCCGAGGACGGCGGCAGCCGCCAGAACCCGTTCTACGCCCAGGGGGCGCCGGCCTGGCCCTACCTGCTCTGGGTGGCCTGCTGGTTTTTGATCGTCCTGATCGCCGCCGTGGCCAGCTTCGAGCGGCGCGAGCTATAGGAGGTCATAGCGCGCCGGCGGCCAATCAGGCTACGGCTGCCCGGGCGCGCGATGAGCCTCGGCGTACACACCGCCGGCGAATACCAGCGCGGTCGCGAGTGCGAACAGACCAGCCGATGTCTTGCCAAGGGTCTTCATACGGTGACCTCCTCCGGAGCGGATGTCCGGTGGCTATCGGCGGACCGTCCGGCCTGCCTGAGCGATCGAGTCCAACCTCGGCGGTTGTCTGAACGCGGCCGGGGGGCGGGGCCGTGCCGTCGCGGAGCTCAGCTGGTGAGCTTGAACTGCGCGACGAGATGGTTGAGCGCGTCGGCGTTGTTGGAGAGCTCCTGCGCGCTGGCGGCGATCTGTTGGGCCGAGGCCGAGCTCTGCTCGGTGGCGGCCGATACCTCCTCGGTGGAAGCGGAGGACTCCTCGGCGACGGCG
>JAFAYP010000318.1 GCA_019240305.1 Solirubrobacterales bacterium | reverse complement strand
TGCGCTGCCCGTATTCCACGTCCACGGCCTGATTCTCGGCACGCTCGGCCCCCTGCGCCGCGGCGGATCGTCCGAGCACGTGGGTCGGTTTTCGCCGAGCGCCCTGGCGGGGGCGGTAACCCGTGGGGCGACGATGGTCTTCGGAGTCCCGACCATGTATGGGCGGATCGCCCGGGAAGCGGCTTCCGACTCCGGCCTGGCCGAGGCGTTCGGGCGTGCCCGGGTGCTGATCTCGGGCTCGGCCGCCCTGCCCGTCTCGGTCCACGAGCGGATCCGCGAGCTCACCGGGCAGTCGATCCTCGAGCGCTACGGGCTGACCGAGACGCTGATGAACGCGGGGGCGCGGCTGGGCGACGAGGTCACACCCGGGCGGGTCGGGCCGCCGCTGCCGGGCGTGGAGGTCAAGCTCATCGGCGAGGACGGCGCGCCGGTCGACGCCACCGACGACGAGACGATCGGCGAGCTCGCCGTGCGAGGACCGAACGTTTTCACGGGCTACCTGAACCGTCCGGACGCCACCGAGGAGGCGATGCGCGACGGATGGTTCTTGACCGGCGACATGGCCACACGGGATCAATCAGGGTCGCTGCGGCTGGTCGGGCGCAAGAGCACCGACCTGATCAAGTCCGGTGGCTACCGAATCGGGGCCGGCGAGATCGAGGGCGCGCTGCTCGAGCATCCGGCGGTGGCCGAGGTGGCCGTGACCGCCAAGCCCGACGAGGATCTGGGCGAGCGGATCGTGGCCTGGGTGGTCCTGGAATCCGGCCAGTCGGCAGAGCCCGACGAGCTGTCCGCGCACGTCGCGACCCTGCTCACGAAGCACAAACGACCTCGGGAGGTCCATTTCGTTAGCGAACTCCCCCGGAACGCCATGGGGAAGGTCATGAAGCGGGAGCTTGGGAAGTAAGGGGGAAATAGTGCCCCTTTCTTCCCATCCGACCGGGGGGCGGGGCGCCCCGAAACCCCTAACGGGGCGCCCCGCGCAAGATCAGACCCAATTCGCAGTCTCTGAGCTAAACGCTTGTGGAGAGCTTGCAGTAGCAGTTATCGGCCCGGGCGAATCCGGTCGATATCGGGCGAAGACCCCATATGAGGGTCACTCGCCATGAAATCCCGCTCACTGCTCGTACAAGTCCTATCCGTGAACCTGCTCCTCGTGGCGGGCACGACGGTGGTGGCCGCCACCGCCCTCTCGCACCGGATCGACTCGCTCCGGGGCAGCGAGGCGGTGGTGCTCGGCCTGGCCCTGGTGGCCACCCTGCTCGGTAACTGGCTGCTCCTCCACCGCCGGTTCATCCCGCTCGACCGCCTGATCTCCGCCATGGAGCAGGTCGACCTGGCCTCGGCCAACCAGCAGCTGATGGCCTGCGACCGGGTGGACAGCGCCGAGGCCCATCGCCTCGAGGCCGCGATCAACCGGATGCTGGCCCGGCTCGAGGCCTCCCGGCTCGAGGCCGGCCGTGCCGCCGTCCAGGCCCAGGAGCGCGAGCGCCGCCGGATCGCCCAGGACCTCCACGACGAGGTCAACCAGGCGCTGACCGCGGTCTCCCTGCGCCTCCAGGCCTCAATCGAGCATGCCCCCGACGAGCTGCGCCGGGAGCTCAACGAGACCAAGCGCCTGGCCGGGCAGGCCATGGAGGAGCTGCTGGCCCTGGCGCGCCATCTGCGCCCCGCCGTGCTCGACGACCTCGGCCTGCTGCCGGCGCTCAAGACCCAGGTGCGCGACTTCGCCGACCAGACCGGCATCCAGGCCGCCTTCGCCGTGCGCGGCCCGGTCGGCGAGCTGGCGCCCGAGCAGCAACTGGTCGTCTACCGGGTGACGCAGGAGAGCCTGTCCAACGTGGCCCAGCACTCGGGCGCGGGCAAGGTCGACGTCGAGCTGTCCTTCGAGGAGGGCACGAAGCTCCGCATCGTCGACAACGGGTGCGGCTTCACCTCGCGCCGCGAGGGTGGGCTGGGGCTGTCCGGCATGCGCGAGCGCGCCCTGCTGGCCGGCGGTCAGCTGTCGATTTCCTCCAGCCGGAACCAGGGAACGCGAGTGGAGCTCACGCTCGCATGAGCACGAAAGGAATCTGATGCGCATCTTGGTGGCCGACGATCACGGGATCGTCCGATCGGGGATCAAGCTGCTGCTCGAGCGCCAGTCCGGGCTCGACGTGGTGGCCGAGGCATGCGACGGGGTCGAGGCGGTGGAGCAGGCGCTGTCCACGCGCCCGGACCTGTGCATCCTCGACGTGGGCATGCCGCGGATGACCGGCCTGCAGGCCGCGCGCGAGATCCGCTCGCACCTCAAGGACGTACACGTGCTGATGCTCTCGATGCACGACGACGAGCACTACCTGTTCGAGGCGCTGAAGGCCGGCGCGTCCGGCTATGTCCTCAAGCGCGATGCCGACCTGGATCTGGTCGGGGCGGTCACCGCGGTCGGACGCGGCGAGGCGTTCCTGACCAACGCGGCCGAGCGCGAGATCATCCGGCGCTGGATGGAGGACGGCGACGGCGGGCCCGCGGTGTCGCTCACCCCGCGCGAGGAGGAGGTGGTCAAGCTGATCGCCGAGGCCTACACCAACGCGCAGATCGCCCAGATCCTCCACCTGGCCGAGAAGACCGTCGAGTCGCACCGGGCCAACGTGCTGCGCAAGCTCGGCATGCGCGACCGCGTGGAGCTCGTGCGCTACGCCATCAGGAGAGGACTGGTGGAGGCTTAAGCGGATTTGGGGCCGCCTTCGGCGGCGTCCATGGGGCCGTTCCGCCGGGCATCCCTGCCCGGCGGCCTAGCATCCGATTCGTGCGCGCCCCTGTCGACCACATCGCCGCTCCCCCGTTCCCGCGCGGCCTCGCCTGGGCCAACGCGGAGCCGCAGCAGCTCGAGCCCGGACGCCCGATGCTGGTCGAGTTCTGGGACTTCTGCCGCCCGCAGTCGATCCGCACGCTGCCCTACATGAAGGCGTGGCACGAGCGCTATCCCGAGCTGAAGGTGATCGGCGTGCACGCCGGCGGCTTTCCACCCTCGGCCGATTCCGACGCCGTGCAGAGCGCCGTGGCCCGGCTCGAGATCCCCTACCCGGTGGCCATCGACGCCGAGTACGAGGTGTGGGAGCTGTACGGCAACCTGGGCTGGCCGGGCCGCTATCTGTTCGACCAGCGCGGCATGCTGCTCCACTACCACTACGGTGAGGGCGCCTATGTCGAGACCGAGGAGGCGATCCAGGAGCTGGTCGGGAGCTCGATTGCGCCGCTCGAGCCGTTTCGCCCCGAGGAGGCGCCCGGCGTGCAGCTCGAGCCGCAGTCAGACGACGTCGAGGGTCCGTACTCCGGGCCCTACCAGGCCGGCGCGGTCTGGGCGGTGCTCGATGGAGCGGGCACGGTCCGGGCCAATGGCCGGCCGATCGCCGTCGATCACCCCGGCTGCTACGAGCTGATCGCTCATCCGCGGTCGACTGCCGGCGAGCTCGCCCTCGAGCTCGACGACGAGGTCACCTGCCACGCGGTCTGCTTCACGCCCGGTCTCGCGGGCCCTTAGGGCCCGTAGGGCCCTTAG
This sequence comes from Solirubrobacterales bacterium, assembly GCA_019240305.1. GTDB lineage: Bacteria > Actinomycetota > Thermoleophilia > Solirubrobacterales > Solirubrobacteraceae > Palsa-465. The sequence goes on along the minus strand of JAFAYP010000318.1, from coordinate 13,720 downwards.
TCCAGCAGGTTGACCAGCTGGGGCGGACCGGAGTCGCCCACGATCGCGGCGAACCCGGGGCGGTACGGACTCTCGCCTGGGGAGTCGCTCAGCCAGCCGTAGTCGTGCACCCAGCTGCCGGTGTTGATCAGCCGTCCCCACTCGGCCTGATCGTCGCCGGGCAGCGGGCCGGCGCGATGCGTGTGCCCGAACACGACGTGCGTCCCGTCCGGAACCTCCAGGCGCGCCAGTGCCTCGGTGAGCGCGCGCAACCCGGACCGGCGCAGCTCGACCGCCGAGACGTTCGCGCGCAGCGGCCCCATGCCGGCCCGATTGAGCCCGGCGACGACGGCCGGGAACGCGGCCGCGAGGGCGCGCCAGCGCAGCCCGCCCGGCGAGTCCGCGCCGTTCAGCGCCCGCCAGGCCCGGACCTGGAAGCTTCCGTCGCCGCCGGAGCCGCGCCGGCCGCCGCCCTCGGCCACGGTGTCGATCCAGGCGTACATCGGGCCCAGCGCAGCCTCGTAGTCCTCGGCGCGGCTCGGCCCGCCGGCCGGCTCGCCGGCCAGCCGCACGGTCAGAGCCGCCCCCAGGCGCTCCATGATCGGGACCGTGTGGTGGCGATCCAGGTAGTGGCCGTGGGTGGCGTACACGTCATCGCGCAGCCACACGCCCGGGTAGGCGACACGCACACGGGCGGGCTCCAGTGCCACCGCCACTGTGCCGAGCGGCTCCCGCGGATCCCACTGCACGGCCGACTCCAGGCCGAGCGCAGCCGGCTCCGTTCCGTTTGCGCGGCGCTCGAACCAGCCGCGCAGCAGCCCGTGGTCGTGGTTGCCGACCACCAGCACGACCTCGCGCCCCGAGCCGAGCGCGGCGCCCAGCTCGCGCAGGACCGGCAGCGCGGCGTCCATCGCCGTCCGGCGTGGCCCGTGGCGCAGCTCGAGCGTGTCGCCCAGCAGCACGAGGCGCTCGAAGCCGGGCACCGCCGCCAGCAGCGCCGCACGCTCGGTTGCCCGGCGCAAGACGTCCTGACCGCGGCGGGCGCCCAGATGCAGATCGGAGACGACGAGTGTGTGCAGGACGGGTGTCTACGCGCGGGCGGCCGCCATGTCCTGGCGGATCACCTTGGGGAGCATGAAGCGGACGTCCTCGTCGACCACCTCGAGCTCCTGGACATCGCTCGTGCCGCGCTCGCGGAAGAAGTCGACCAGCCGCCGGACCAGCGACTCGGGCGCGCTCGCGCCTGAGGTGATCCCGACCACCCGCTTGCCGGTCAGCCAATCCTCGCGCACCTCGCCCTCGTAGTCGATCAGGTGCGAGTCGGCGCCGTGCTCGCGGGCCACCTCGACCAGCCGGTTGGAGTTAGAGGAGTTGCGCGATCCGATCACCAGCACCAGATCACAGTGGGCGGCGAGCTGCTTGACCGCGGCCTGGCGGTTGGTCGTGGCGTAACAGATGTCGTCGGTGCGCGGGCCGATGATGGCCGGGAAGCGGCGCCGCAGCCGGTTGATGATCGCCCGCGTCTCGTCCACCGACAGGGTGGTCTGCGAGATGTAGGCGATGCGCTCGGGGTCGGCGACGTCGAGCTCATCGACGTCCTCCTCGGTCTGCACCAGCACGATGCTCTCGGGCGCCTCCCCCATCGTGCCCTCCACCTCCTCGTGGCCGGCGTGCCCGATCAGGATGATCGTGTAGCCGTCGGCGGCGAACTTCTTGGCCTCGACGTGCACCTTGGTCACCAGCGGGCAGGTGGCGTCGATCGTGGCCAGCGACCGCTCCCGGGCGCCCGCGTGCACGCTCGGGGCCACGCCGTGGGCCGAGAACACCACGGTGGCGCCCGCCGGCACCTCCTGCTCGGATTCCACGAACACCGCACCGCGTTCCCGCAGCTGCTCGACCACGGTCTTGTTGTGGACGATCTCCTTGCGCACGTACACCGGCGCGCCGTAGAGCTCGAGCGCCCGCTCGACCGTCTGCACGGCACGGTCGACGCCCGCGCAATAGCCGCGCGGCGCGGCGAGCAGAATCTTCTCTGGCGTCGACCCCACGGCCCCCAGTGTAGGGCGGGGGTGCGAGAACCCGGTACTTGCTCCGCGAACCTTAATGAGCCACTAGGCTTGGGCCCTCCGCGCCGTCTCTGGACACGGAGCCGACCGCATGCCTCAACGCCATCTCGATCGCCTGAGCTCGACCGACGCCTCGTTCCTGCACCAGGAGGGGGCGACCTCGCATATGCACATCGGCGGCGTCCTGGTGTTCGAGGGGCCAGCTCCGGACTTCACCGAGTACCTCGATCACGTACGGGGCCGCCTGCACCTGGTCCCCCGCTACCGGCAGAAGCTGAGCACCCCGCCGCTCGAGACCGGTCGCCCGCTGTGGATCGACGATCCGGACTTCAACCTCGAGTACCACGTGCGCCACACGGCGCTGCCCGCGCCGGGGACCGAGGAGCAGCTGTTCCTGCTCGCCGGGCGAATCGCCTCCCAGCCGCTGGATCGCTCCAAGCCGCTGTGGGAGAACTGGATCGTCGAGGGACTCGAGGGCGGCCGGTTCGCCCTGATCTCCAAGACCCATCACGCGCTGGTCGATGGCATATCGGGCGTCGACCTGGCCACCGTGCTGCTCGACCTGGAACCGTCGGGCCCGCCCCCGCCCGCGGATCTCGAGCCGTGGCAGCCGAACCCCGAGCCTTCCGCCGCGGAGCTGGTCCTCGCCGGTCTGCGCGGAATGGTCGGCGTGGCCGGGGGGCTCATGTCGCGCACGGTGGGTGCCGCCACGCGCCCGGGGGCGACGCTCGAGGTGCTGCGTGACGCCGCCGAGGGCGTCGGGGAGATTGTCTGGGCGGGATTGAATCCCGCCCCGGAGACCCCGCTCAACGTCGCGATCGGCCCGCATCGCCGCTACGCCGTGGTCCGCCACCAGCTGGAGGACTACAAGACCGTCAAGAACGCGCTCGGAGGCACGGTCAACGACGTGGTGCTCGCGGTGGTCTCCGGAGCGCTCGCGCGGTGGCTGAACGCGCGCGGCCTGCGCACCGAAGGCATCGAGATGCGCGCGCTCGTGCCCGTGTCGGTCCGTACCGCGGATCAGAAGAACACCCTCGGCAACCAGCTGACCGCGATGCGCGGGCCGCTCCCCGTCTATATCCGCGACCCGGTAGCCCGTCTTCGGTTCGTGCGCCGCGCGATGGACGGGCTCAAGGAGTCAAAGCAGGCGGTGGGCGCCGCCACGCTGGCCGCGGTGAACAATCTGGCGCCGCCCACCGTGCTGGCCCAGGCTTCCCGGCTTCAGTTCTCCACCCGGCTGTTCAACCTGCTGGTGACCAACATTCCCGGTCCCCAATTCCCGCTCTACGTCCTGGGGCGGGAGCTCCAGGATCTCTTCCCGCTGGCGTTCCTGCCCCGCAACCATGCGCTGGCGGTGGCGATGATGTCCTACAACGGCGGGCTCGACTACGGCCTGCTGGGCGACTACGACGCGCTGCCCGACATCGGCGTGATCGCCGAGGGCATCGACGAGGCACTGCGCGAGCTGCTCGAGGCCGTGGCAGGCGAGCGCACGGCGCCCAAGCGCGCGGCCGGCCGGCCGGACGGGAGCGCGCCGGCGCAGGCACCGCCGGCCATCCTCCCCGCCGCAGGCACCCGGCCCCAGCGCGGACCGGCCGCCGACATGCGCGCCAAGCGGGGCCGGTCGGGCAGTGCCCGTAAGCCACGCCGCAGCTGACCGCGAACCCATCGCTTGCCGTTGCGCCTGCTCACGGCTACCGTTTGCGCTCGATGGACGACCTGATCGCACCCGACGAAACCGCCTATCGGCTCGAGCTCACCGCCGCTCAGCTCAAGATCGTGCACACCGCGCTGAAGTCGCTGTTCGACGATCTGGGCCACGAGGAGCGCGACGTGGCTTCGGTCGTACAGGCGGTGCTGGCCAAGTTGCCCGGCGAGCACGAGATCCGCGCCATCGATCTCAGTCGCGAGCTGCGCCGGGGCGACGCGGCCTGACCTGCGCTGTTCAAACGCGCGGGCTCGCTAGAACCCGAGCGCGAACTTGGCGTCCTCGCTCATCCGCTCGGGAGTCCACGGCGGCGAGAACGTCATTACGGGCTGGACCTCCTCGACGCCGTCCAGCTCGCTCACGAACTCCTCGATCTGCTCGGACACCTGAGGCCCGATCGGGCAACCGGGACTGGTCAGCGTGTAGGTGACCTTGACCGTGGGGCCCTCGACCTCGACGTCGTAGATCAGCCCGAGCTCGACGAAGTCGAGCCCCAGCTCGGGGTCGATCACGTCGCGCAGGACGTCGGTCACATCCTCGACAGTTGCCATCCGGCGTTCAGTTTAGGGAGTTCTGCGGTTATTCCCCCTTGCGGCCAGTGCACCGGTTTGTGTAGGTTTTGCCGATCGTCGACTTCGATGAACACTCCGCCACCCTGCGTTGCTGCGGAGACGAGGACCGGTCAACCCAGGGAAGCCGGCGCCGCGCGATGATTCGTGCGCTTCGCGCACAGAACAACGTCATCGTCGACCTGACCGAGCTCGCGTTCGCCGATTCGTCGGTGATGCTCGACCTTGCCGTCCTGGCTCGCCGGCTGAGGGCGCGGGGGCGCGGCATCCTCGTGCGCGGCGCCCAGCCTCAGGTGCTGGCGCTGATCACCCAGGTCGGACTGCACCGGCTGCCGGCGATCCGGCTGGAGCCGGCGCCGGCCTTCGCGTAGCTGCCGTATGGAATAGCCGGGGACGACCTCGGCGTTGCCGTTCGACTTCTCCGGCGTCGCGGCCTTGTCGTGGATCAGTCCGGCCGCCACGGCCGAGCCGGGATCGCGCAGCAGCTCGGCCACCTCCGAGCCCTCCTCGCCGAAGCGCGGGAAGCGCTTGCCCTCGGCCTCGCCGATCGCCACCAGCTGCTCGCCGACCGCACGCATGTCGTCGATCAGGCGCCGTCGCTCGCGCCACACGGTCTCGGCGCTGCGGGCCAGCTCGCGAGCGCGGGTGTCGGCTGCCTCGAGCGTCTCCTCGGCATCACGACGGGCGGTGGAGCGGATCTCGTCGGACTCGCGCTGGGTCGCCGCACGGAGCTGCTGGGTCTCGCGCGCGGCTGCCTCGCGCAGCTCGGCCACCTCTCGCTGCACGGTCTCGCGCAACTCGGCCACCTCTCGCTCGGCCGCCTCGCGCAGCTCGGCCACCTCTCGCTCGGTCCCCTCGCGCAACTCGGCCACCTCGGCCCGGACCACGTCTCGCAACTCGGCGACCTCGCGCTCGGTGCTCGCGCGCAGCTCACTGGTCTCACGTGCCGCGGCCTCGCGCAACCGGCTCGTTTCCTGGCGGGCCGCGTCGCGGGTCTCGATCGCCTGCTGCTCGGCCGCTTCACGCAGCTCGCGACTCTCGCGCTCGGCCGTCTGCAGACGATCGTCGGCCTTGGCGCGCGAGCGGGCGGTGATCTCCTCGGCGGTCTGATGGGCCCGCTGGAGGATGTCGCGCGTCTCTTCGCTCACCTCATCCAGCGCGTGACGGACCGCCGCCTCGGGAGAGGAGGACATCTCGAGCTCTGTGATCAGCCGGCTCATCTTCTCGACGTAGCGGTCGACCTGCTCGCGGTCGTAGCCACGCAGCGCCACCGAGAACTCGACCGTGCGCGCATCCTGGAGGATTCGATCGCGATCGGCCGCGGTCAGCACGCGGCTGGCCCCGAAGCGCCGGCCCCCGCGGTCATCGTCCTTGCCCCGCGCACCGACAAGCTCCGCCGCCTGGCTCTCGACCTCCGAAGAGATCCCGGCCTCGATCCCGTTTCCGGTCTCGTTCCTGTCCGCACGCCCCATGACGTCGCTCCCTTCCTCGCATTGCCGGCTCGACGCGCCCGCCCGTGGCAGATCACACGAGCTCCCAGCTTCAACGTAGCGCCTCGGTCAAGGGTGCAAATGGCGCTCGACGGTAGCCTTCTAGGAGTGATTGTCGCCTTCTTACCGATCATCTGGCTGATCGCCGAGCTGTTCGTCGCGATCAAGGTCGCCGAAGCCATCGGCGTGCTCCCGATGATCCTGTTGCTGCTCGTGAGCTGGCCGCTCGGCGGGTGGGCTCTGCGCTCTCAGGGGCGCGCCGCATGGCGCCGTCTGCGCGCCGCCGTGGAGTCGGGTCACGCGCCCGGTCGCGAGGTGCTCGACGGCGCCCTGATCCTGATCGGGGGCCTGTTGCTGATCGTCCCCGGCTTCCTCTCGGACGTGGTCGCGGTCCTCGTGCTGCTGGCGCCGACCCGAGCGCTGCTGCGCGGCCGGCTCGGCCGCCACCTGCAGCGCCGGTTCGTCGTCGGCGCGACGCGCTCCGGCCGCGCCGTCCGGCCCTACGACGTCGACTCGTCCGCCTCCGACGTCGACCAGTCCCAGCTGCAGGCATGACTGCGCTCCGTACGCTGGCCTTCGGCGATGGATCGGTCTGGGGAGCGAGCTGGTCTTCGGGCTCGGCCGGCGCGGCCGTGACCGTCGTGGGCGCCGGTCCGCAGACGACGATCCTGCCTGACGTTCACCTGCCCGATGGCGACGCCGCCGCGGCCGACGAGTGGCGCCTTGAGGGCGAAGATCTCGCCGTGCTCGTCTCACCCGCCGGCGAGCTCGTGGACGTCCAGGCGGCCGACGACGGGGTCGCCGGGTCCGATCAGCTCTGCCGCGTGACCGGGCGGTTCGCAGCACACGACGTCGACTGCCTCGGCCTGCGCTCCTGGTGGTCCGACAGCCTGGATCTCGCGCGCTTTGAGTCGGTTCGCTCGGCGGCGGTCTGGTTCGATCCCGCCGAGGGCTTCGCCCTTACTGCGTTCCGCCCGCGCAAGGCCAAGGCGCACAAGGACGACGTGACGGCCGCCGCGGTGATCACCGCCGACGTCTCGGCGCCGGTCGAGGACCCGCGGCTGTCGACCACCTACGGCGCCGACGGCTGGCCGACCCGGGCCGGTCTCGAGCTGTGGCTCGCCGCGGTCGGCGAGGCGGACGCCAAGGAGGAGCCGCAGCAGTATTCGCGACGCGCGTCCGGCGAGGCCATCGGTGCTCGTGCGCAGGCGGCCGCCGGCGAGCTCGAGCTCCGCGCCCAGCCGTTTCGCTGGCACAGCCGTGGCAAGCAGGGCGCCGGGATGTACCTCCTGGCCCACCGGCGATGAGCGCCGGTTCTCGGCGCCACGACGGCTCCAGACGCATCGAGGGGATCGTCTCGGACTTCGGCGGCGTGCTCACCTCACCCCTGGTGGACTCGTTCGTCGGCGTACTCGACCCCTCGGGAGTCACGTTCGAGGAACTCGGCAAGGCAATGGCCGCGCTGACCGAGCGCGAAGGATCGAACCCGCTGTTCGAGCTCGAGACCGGTCGTCTCAGCGAGACCCGCTTCCTGGGCTCGCTGTCCGACGAGCTGTCGGCCCGGCGGGGCAGCCGCGTCCGCCTCGACGGGTTCGGCGAGCGCTACTTTCGCCACCTGGAGCCCAACCAGCCCGTGATCGACCACATGCGCGGACTCCGTGACCGCGGCTACAGGCTGGCCATCTGCACGAATAACGTGCGCGAGTGGGAAGCACGGTGGCGGGCGATGCTGCCGGTCGACGAGATCTTCGACGTGGTTGTCGACTCTGCCTTCGTGGGCGCCCGCAAGCCGGAGCCGCGCATCTATGAGATCACACTCGAGCGGCTCGGCACCCCGCCCGAGGCGACGCTGTTCATCGACGACGTGGAGATCAACTGCCGGGCGGCGCAGGAGCTCGGGATGGCCGCGATCCACTTCCGAACGACCGACCAGGCCATCGAGGCGATCGAAGCCGCTCTAAGCTCGTGAACGAAGACTCCGTCCAGGCGATCCTGACCGCCGCGCGCAATGCCTTTGTGTCGCTCGACGCCGCCGGCGTGGTCCGCGAGTGGAACGTCCGGGCCGAGGAGCTGTTCGGCTTTGCGCGCCACGAGGCGCTGGATTGTGATTTCGCCGAGCTGATCGTCCCGCCGCGCTACCGCGAGCAGCACCGCGCGGGGCTGCGCCGGGCGGCCGAGGCGCCGCCGCCGGTCGGCCGGCGGCTGGTCGTCGAGGCGTGCCGTCGCGACGGCGAGGAGTTTCCCGTCGAGGTGTCGATCACCTCGGTCGCGGCGGGCGACGCGATCGAGTTCCACGCCTGGATTCAGGATGTCTCCGAGCGCGCGCAGCTCCTCACCGCGCTCGCGGCCCAGCTGCGCGGGCGCGACCCCGGGTTCGGCGAGATCCTCGATGCCCTGGCCGAAGCGGTGACTATCCGCGACTCCCATCACCACATCCTGTACGCCAACCGCGCCGCGCTTCAGAGCATGGGCTTCTCGTCGCTGGCCGACATGCAACGCCAGCCGCCCCAGGCGATCTTCGCCGACTACCTGGTGCAGGACGAGCAGGGACGCGAGCTGACCATGGAGAGCATCCCGTCGGTGCGGCTGCTGGCCGGCGAGGCCGCCGAGCCGCTCGTCATGCGCACGATCCACCGCAGCACCGGCGAGCTCAAATGGGAGTTGCTGAAGGCGGCCCCCCTGCACGATCGTGATGGCCGTCCGGTTGCGGCGGTGACGATCATCGAGGACATCACGCGCGAGCGGGTGGCCGAGCTCCGCGACCGCTTCATGGCCCATGCCTCCGAGGTGCTGATGTCCTCGCTCGACTACGAGGAGACCCTGCGCAACGTGGCCTGGCTGGCCGTTCCCGAGATCGCTGACTGGTGCGCGGTCGAGCTGGTCGACGAGTCCGGAACGCGCCAGCAGATCGTCGTCGCCCACCGCGACCCGAGCAAGCTCAAGCTCGCCAAGCGCCTGCGCCAGTACGAGCCCGACGAACTGCGTCCGGACCGCGGCGTCGGCCGCGTGCTGCGGACCGGCGTCTCGGAGATCTACCAGGACATACCGGACGAGGTGCTCGTCGGGGTCGCTGTCAACGAGGAGCATCTGAGCCTGCTGCGCGAGATCGGCTTCCGCTCGGTCGTGATCGCGCCGCTCAGGGCCGGCGGGCGGGCGTTCGGAGTGATGACCCTGGTAAACGCCGAATCCATGCGCCGGTTCGACGACGCCGACCGGGAGTTCGCCGAGCAGGTCGCGGCCCGCGCGGCGATCGCCGTCGAGAACGCCACGCTGGCCACCGCTCGTCGCCAGACGGCGGACACGCTCCAGCGCAGCCTGCTGCCCGACGTGGTTCCGCGGATCGAGGGCTGGAACGTGGCCACGTTCTACCGAGCGGCCCCCGCGGCGGTGGAGGTCGAGGTCGGGGGCGACTTCTATGACTTCTACCGCGGCGAGCACGGCTGGCTGGTCCTCCTCGGCGACGTGACCGGCAAGGGCGTCGCGGCCGCTGCCCTCACCTCGCTGGTGCGCCACGGCACACGCTTCCTCGGCCGCTACGAGCACAGCCCGGGCCGGATCCTGGCCGGTTTGAACGAGGCGTTGCGCGAGCAGCCAGGAATGTGGCTGTGCACCGCCATGTGCGCACGTCTGCAGAGCGACGGAGCGGTGATCGCCTCGGCGGGACATCCGCCGGCGCTCATCGTGCGCGACGACGGGCGCGTGCGCGAGATCGGTGCGGTCGGGCCGATCCTGGGCGCCTGGAGCGGGGAGGGCTCGGTCGATCGCGCGGTGCCGATCGCGGGCGACGAGACGCTGTTCCTCTACACCGACGGCGTGATCGACGCGCAGGGTGAGCACGAGCGCTTCGGCCTGGCCCGCTTGAAGCAGGTGCTGCGCGAGGGCGCCGGGCGCGCGCCCGAGGATCTGCTCGCCTATCTCGAAGCTGAGCTCGAGCGCTTCCAGGTGGGAGCCCAGGCCGACGACACGGCGGCACTGGCCCTGCGACCACTGTCGCCGGCCGGACGGACGGCCACCGCGGGCGTGCATCCGGTCGAGCGAGTTCGTACCCTTCCGGTGTACTGACGCAGAGAGGTGACGTGGCGGCGCTGCCCAACTTCCGGATCGACACTCAGCCGAGTGGATCCGGGACGACGATGTACCTGGCGGGCGAGCTCGACAGCGCGACCAGTGGCGAGCTGATCGAGCGCTTCGAGGCCCTGATCGCGAATGAGCCATCCGGCAGGGTCGTCATCGACCTGACCGCGGTCACGTTCATCGACTCCGCGGGGCTGCGGGCGATCATCGTCATCGAGCAAACCGCGGGGACGCACGGCGTCGATCTGGTCATCCGCTCCCCGGCCGGGCCGGTGGCGGATCTGATCCAGCTCACCGGGATAGGCGAGCACGTCACGCTGGCCCCGCGGATCGACGATCCGCCGGTCACGGCGCCGTTCACCGAACGGGTCGAGCTCGAGCTGGCCCGCGAGCCGCACGCTCCCGCGCGGGCCCGGACCGAGCTGCGGGCGGCGATCGGCGAGCGCCTCAACGAGACCGATCGCGCCACGCTCACCCTGCTCACCTCCGAGCTGGTGACCAACGCGGTGATCCATTCCGGCCCCGAGGCGGGTGGCTCGGTCGGCCTGGTGATCACCGTCTACTCCGGCCGCGTGCGGATCGAGGTGACCGATCCGGGCGCAGGCTTCGATCTCGGCGCCCTGCCGCCGCGACCCCGTGACTTCGGGGGCCATGGCCTGGTTGTGGTCGAGGGGCTCTCGAGCCGGTGGGGCACCAACCGCATATCGCCCGCGGGCGGGTTCCGGGTTTGGTTCGAGCTCGACGTCGCCCCCGCGCGGGCCGATGTAGGGGCTGCGGACGAGCCGGACGAGCGCTCGATGGCCGCCGAGGTCTGATCTCGGCTCAGACGACCGGCACGACGGCGCCCCGTCTTAGTTCTCGGCGCCCAGGCGGTCCCAGCAGTACAGCTCCAGGCACTCTTTGGCCAGCTCGACGCACCGCGCCTCCGAAAGCCACGGCAGCACGGTGTCGAACGCCTGGTCCTCGCCCACGCCGGCCTCGAACGCCTCCTCGCCGCGGAAGCCGGCGGCGATCTTCAGCGCCTCGCGACGGTGGTCCCCGAGGGAGGGGAACACGTTGACCAGGAACTCGCGGTTCGGCAGCGGATGACCCACCTCGAGCGACGCGTGCCAGGCCGCGAGCAGCGACAGGTCGTGTTCATCGAGATCGGCCAGCGCCTTGGCGTAGTGCGACTCGAGCTCGGACTCCGGGATCTCGTCGACCCACGCCCGCACCACCTCTCCGAGGATCTGGCGGCGCGCCTCGCGCCCCACCGACTCGGCGATCACGCGGATGGCGTCCTGCGGTTCGATGAAGCAGAGTGACATTGCGGCTCCGGTCCGGGAATGCGAACGCCGCAGAAGGTAAGCGGTGCATCGGACGTAATGCGCGACCCTGAGCGGCCCGGCCGAGCCGGCTAGGCTTTGACGCTGACCCGGAGCGTCGGCGAGACCGACTGAAGGTTGCGGCTGTCGGCGCGCAGGACCACCCTGAGCTGGTCCGTTCCGGACTGGGCGAAGCTGTGAGACGTCGCAAAGTTCGAACCGTGGGTGAGCTTGGCCCGGGCGATCACGTGCCAGGTACTGCCGCGCCGGACCTCGATCAGCACAACCTCACCGGCATGTGAGGGCGTCACATGGCCGTGCAGCACGATCGCGTGGCCCACCACCGTCGAGCGCGCCGAGGCGGCGAGACCGACCAGCGCGTCGACCTCCTGCGTCGCGGTGGCGCTACGGGAGCCGTTGGCGGTCACGTAGTACTGCTGGTCGGCCAGCACGACCCCGCGGCGCAGCGTGAACGTGTACTTCCCGGAGCTGTCGGTGGTCGTCTGGGAGTACTGATGGAAGCTCGTCTGGCCGGCGAGGTTTCGCCACAGCACGACCGTCGTCCCGGCGGCGGGGGTGGCGAGCGCACCCGAGATCACCACCTTCTGCCCGGCCTGGGAGGGATCCGGGGAGGACGAGATCGTCAGCCCGCTCGGGTTGCACGTCGGGGTGCAGCAGCCCGATGACGGACAGCACGTCCCCGTGCAGCACGTCGTGCTCGAACTCGTGCAGCACGTGGGGGTCCCGTTCGTGCAGCACGAGGGGCTCGACACCGGGCAGCACACCGGCTGCGCGCCGGACGCGTCGGCCGCGGATCCCGGGGGCACCGGGCAGCACGGGACGAAGTGCGCTCGCTCCTGCGGGCAAATAATGTGCGGCGACTCGGCGCCAGCCGCGCCGGCAGCGGCCAAGATCGAGATCGCGGCGGCGACGGCGGCGAGGAGAAGAAGCGTTTGGACGATCGAGCGTCGCATCGCAAGCTACGGGCGGGAGCGAGACCGTCGGTAAGGCTAACGCTTTTTCACAAATTGAGCGCTGATTGGACCGCGGCGAGGATCTCTGGGTCGGGCTCCGCCCCCGGGCCGAGGCCGGCGGTGGCTCGCTCGGAGCGCTGCCAGTTGTGCAGAGCCAGATCGAGCGCCTCGTGCGCCACTCCGCAGGCCCGGGCGAGCTCCGAGGCGCGTCGCTCGAGCAGCATCGGATCCCCGATCCCGAACGCTCGCTTGGCCCCGACGGTCACATCGTCCGAGCCCCCGAGCACGAGCGTTCCCCCCGTCACCTCGTACACGCCCAGCCGACCCAGCGTCACCAGCAGATCGAAGCGGGCGTCGCGCTGCAGGCCCGGCAGCGCGAGACGCTCGAACACCCGCGCAAACCGCCGCTCGGGGCTCCAGCCGGCGTCGCCGAGGAACGCAGCGCTCTGCGAGCCGGACCTTCCCGCCCAGGCGCGGTAGGCATCGAGCGTGCGGGTGCCCCGCGACGGGTCGTGCGCGGTGCGCGGCCCCGTGCGCACTTCGTGCAGGACGGGCATCTCTCCCGACGCCCAGGTGGTTCGCACGCGCGCAATCTCGGCGAATGGATCCTCCTCCTCGAGCGGGCCCAGGTAGGCGATCAGAAAGGCCAGCCAGCTTCGCTCCTCGACCGCGCCCGCCGGGTCGGCCACCTCCCGGTAGAGACCGGGCGGCTCGTGCTCGAGCACGCGCAGCCGGTACTCGGCGAAAGCGATCTCCTCGGCCAGCCGGCCGGCGTCGGCGCTCGATTTCAGTCCGAGTACGAGCGCGCTGCGGTAGCCGTCGTCGGCGCCACGCGCCACCCGGCGCACGACCACACCGCGCGCTCCCGAACCGCCGCGCGAGCGCGACGGCGCGCTTCCCGCGCGGGTGGGGCGCGGCATGCCCGGGCGCGGCTGCGTGGTCCGCGGCGCGCTCGAGCTGACGATCGGCCGCATCTCAACCGCCTGCTCCCGGGTGCAGATCGGGCAGTTCTGGATCAGGTGGTTGTGTCGGCAGAAGGTCGGCACGGTCCTCAGCGTAGTGGCTGACAACTCGGGCGGCACGAGCAGCTGGCAGCCACTACCCTCTCGACGCTTGAGCGTCGCCGATCCCCCGACCTTCGACCTGCAGAGCCACTCGCTGCACTCCGACGGTGCACTCGAGCCGCGAGAGGTGGTCGCTGCGGCCGCACGGGCCGGCGTTGAGCTGCTCGCGCTGAGCGACCACGACACGGTTGACGGGCTGCCGGAGGCCGCCAACGCAGCGCGGGAATCCGGGATCCGCCTGGTGCGCGCCGTGGAGATCTCGACCCTGGATGAGCAGCATCGCGACTTGCACCTGCTGGGATACGCGATCGAGGATCGGGATCCCACCCTGCTCGCGCGATTGGAGCAATATCGCGACGCGCGCAAGACGCGCGCCACGGCGATGGCACAGGCGCTCCGCGAGCTGGGGTTCGAGCTAAACGAGGCACCGATCGCGAAACGGGCTCAGGAGGGGAAATCGATCGGACGCCCGCACCTTGCCGAGGCTGTCGT